>DAHWEX010000613.1 GCA_027326205.1 Actinomycetota bacterium | reverse complement strand
ACGCTGGGCGCCGACCTGCCCGAGCCCTGGGCCGCAAGCCTGCGCGCGGCGGCCAGGTGCAACGCCGGCCTGGTCCCGCAGGCGCTGGCCAGCGCGGTGCGGGCCGCGGCCGGCGAGAGCAGCCCGGCGCCGCCCGGCTGGTGGCGCCTGGTCACGGTCTGGCAGTGGCTGCTCGCCGCCCTCGCCGTCGCGGGCGTCGCGCTCTCGGTGGTGATCGCGGTGGTCCGGCTGGCCGCCCACAGCCGGGGGTGGATCGGCGAGGTGTCGCTGATCCCGTGGCTGGCGGTCATGGCGGCCGCGATGCTGGTTCTCGGCTACGTGACCGCCGTTAGCTGCCGCAACGCGGCCGTTGTTACGGTGGACCGGGAACGGGTGAACGCTGAGCACGCTATGCGCGAGCGGGTCGCCGGGGTCACCCGCGACCTGGTGCTCAACGCGACCGGCCGGGAGATCGCGCAGTACGAGCGGTTCCGGAGAGAACTGGCGGTGGCCGCCGGGCGGTAACCCGGGGCCAGCCGCCGTCCAGGGCGACCCGAACGGGTGCGAGGGGTCACCGCACCCGTTCGGGTAACTCCCTAACTTGACGTCGCCGGACTGTAGAGGCTGGCTGACCCGTCGGGGTTGATGATCGCCATGGCGGCGTCAACGTTGCTGTAGCTCTCGTAGTTGGCCGGGGTCCTGGTCCAGACGATGCCCAGCGTGTTGATGTCCAGGTGCTGGAGCTTCTGCATGATCGTCTGCTCGTTCAGGTTGCCGGCCTGCTGGATCGCCCAGTCGATCTCGAGCCCGGCGTCCCAGCCTTCCTGGCTGTTTTCGATCGCGTTGTCGTTGCCGAGGCCCGCTGCCTGCATGCCGGCGATGTACCCGGTCAGGCCGGCCGCGGTGGCCTTGTCCACCGCGGTGCTGCCCGCCTGGGCCTGGGTCAGCCAGTTCCGCATGGAACCGAGCACGTAGATGTTCTGCATCGCGGTCGGGCCGCCGGCCGCCGAAACGAAGCTGGGGATCTCGCAGCCCGAGCACTCGCTGATCGGGATCGTCGGGTCCTGCGCCCTGATGGCCTTGATGGCCGTGATCGAGTCGGTGCCCGGCACCAAGCCGAAGAGGATGATCTGCGGCTTGGCGGCCAGCATGGCGAGCACCTGCGGGGTGACGTCGGTGGCGCCTACCTGGTCGATCTGGGTGGAGACGAGCTGGAAGCCGTTCTGCTTGGCCAGTTGCTGCACGGTGGCCTGGTTGGCCAGGCAGACCGAGCCGCAGTTGTCCTCGAGCAGCGCGACCCGCGTGTAGTGCCTGGGCACGATCAGGTTCTTCACCGAGGCGATCTGGTCCTGGGCGAAAACGTCGTAGAAGCCAGGGAAGCCCCAGGAGTTGAGTTCGCTCGCCGGGTAGCCGTTGGTCTGCCAGCCGGAGGACAGGCTGATGAGGATGGTCTTGTTCTGGATCGCGATCGGCAGCGCCGACTCGGTGTCCGCACCGGACTCGGGCCCGATGATGACCTGCGCGTGGTAGGTCTGGACGCACTTCTTCGCGTCGAGTTCGGACTGCGCCGCGTTCGACTGGTTGTTCAGCGTGATGTACTTGACCTGGTGGCCCAGGATGCCGCCGTGGGCGTCGATGTACTTGAAGTACGCCTGCGCGCCCCAGTTGTCGGACTCGCCGATCTGGGCGTACACCCCGGCGAGGGCCAGGTCGCCGCAGGCGGTGATGGTGGAGTTAGCGCTCGCGGAGTTACCGCCGCCGCTACCGCCGCCACCGCCGCTGCACGCGGCGAGCGTGCCGGCCGCCAGGACCGTGGCCGTAGCGGCGGCTATTTTGAACGTCATTCGTCTTCGGATCATTGTTCTCCCTTTCTTGAATGTGCTACCGGAAGCAGGGCCGCGTCGTCGCTGGCCCTTCAGCTGCCGACCAGCAGTGAGTTGACGACGGGCGAGGCACGGAAGTCGGCGGGGCCGCCGTCGAAGACGAGGTGACCGCCGGACAGGACGAAGATCCGCTCGCTGACCTGGGCTACCAGGGCCAGGTCGTGCTCAACGAGCAGGACGCAGGTGCGCTCGGCCAGCGTGGCGAGCAGCGTGGCCAGCCGCTGCCGCTGCTCCTCCGAGAGGCCGGAGGCCGGCTCGTCGAGCAGCAGCAGCCGCGGGCCCGGGGCGAGCGCCCGGGCCAGCTCGACCATCCGCTGCATCTCCAGCGTGAGGCTGGACACCTCGCGGTCGGCGAGGTGGGCCATGTCCAGGTCGGCTAGGGTGCGGGCCGCCTTCGCGCGGGCGGCGTCGAGCCGGCTGCGCCCGATCCTGGTGACGATCGACGCGGTGTGCGAGGCCAGGCAGGCGACCGCCACGTTGTCGAGCACGGTGCGGCCCTTGATGAGGTGGACGGCCTGGAAGGTACGGCTGATGCCCAGGTAGAACCGCTCGTGCGGCGCCCGCCTGGTGATGTCGGCGCCGGCGAAGACGATCTCGCCCGACGACGGCGCCACGCTGACGCCGATGACGTTGAGCAAGGTAGTCTTGCCCGCCCCGTTCGGGCCGCACAGCGCGAACAGGCCGCGCCCCGGAAGCGCGAGCGAGACGTCGTGCAGCACGCTGAGGCCGCCGTACTCCTTGAAGACGCCGCGCACCTCGAGCAGCGCCGTGTCCCGCGCGCCCGCCGTGCCCTCGGCCTGCCTCCCGTCGCCGACCGCGCTGATGCCGACCGCGCTGATGCCGAGCGTGCCGTCGGCGAGCGCGCCGGCCGGCCCCACGCTGGACAGCGGCAGGCCGGCGAGCTCGTCCGGCGCTTCCCGGCCGGCGTCGGCCGTGCCCGCTGGCGTGCCCGCGGCCGCCAGCTCCGCACCCGCGACGGCCAGCGCGGACTTCCCGCGCAGCCACGCGATCCCCGTCGCGACGATGCCGGACAGCCCCTCCGGGTCCACCAGCAGCACCACGGTGAGCAGCAGGCCCTCGACGATGAGGATGTTGACGCTCACCCAGTTGCTCGCGCCCTGCAGGTACTGGATGACCAGCGCGCCGATCACCGCACCGATGACCGAGCGCCGCCCGCCGATGAACAGCATGATCAGCAGGGCCAGCTCGGTGGTCGGGTCGATCACGGTCTCCGGCACGAACTGCTGGGTGCCCGCGTAGGCCACGCCGCCCAGGGCGGCGCACACGCAGCCGAGCACGAACAGCTCGAGCTTGCGGCGCGGCGTGCGCACCCCGAGCGAGGCGGCGGTCCGCTCGTCGACGCCGAGCACGAACAGCTCCAGGCCGATGTCGGAGGACAGGATCCGGGACGCGATGAACACCACCGCGGCGAGGAGCACGACGACGATGAGGCCGCCGCCCAGCGCGATCAGCGTGGTCGATCCCGAACCCGGCCACAGCGTGCCGTTCAGCGGAGCGCCGACCGGGCCGCCGAGGAAGCCGGTGCCCGACACGTAGCCCACCGCGATCAGCGGGAGCATCAGCGTGGCCACGGCCAGCGCGAGACCGGAGGCGCGGGTGACCACCGAGCCGAGCAGCAGCGCGACCAGCCCCGCCGCGACCACCATGATCACCCCGGCCGGCAGCACCGAGATGTTGTAGTGGGTGTTCAGCATGGCCACGCCGTAGGCGCCGACCCCGAAGAACACCGACTGGGAGAACGCGATCTGCTGGCTGAACCCGATCTGCACCGCCATGCCCGCGGTGACGATCGCGTAGCAGGCCGACAGCACGAACACAGAGCCGGTGTACAGCAGCCCGTAGTTGAGCACGATGATCGCGCCGGCCACCAGGACGATCACCGTCGGGATCCCGCCGCGCGGCGCGCGGCGCGCGGCCCGGGACGAGGCGACCGCCGAACTCCACTGGAAGGCCCGCGAGGATGCGGCCAGGAACTGGTTCATCCGCTTACCGCCGATTCGAAGCCGAGTGCCCGCGGCCAGGCGAGGATCGCCGCCGCGAGGATCGCGTACAGCACCGTGTCGCCGTACTGCGTGCTGACGTAGCCGCCGAGCATCGCCTCGAGGACGCCGATGAACAGCCCGGCGACCAGCGCCCGGCCGGGCTTGCGGAACCCGCCGTAGGCGGCGGCGAGGAACCCGGTGAGCGAGATCGTCGCGCCTGACAGGTACGTGAACCCGGTGATCGGCGACTCCACGATGCCGAAAACGGCGGCGATCACCGCGGTCCCGACGAAGATCAGCCGCCGGTACTGCCTGGTGTCGATCCCGACGATCCGCGCGCCGGTCGAGTTCTCGCCGCTCGCCTCCAGCGCCTTGCCGCCGAGGGTGAACCTGATGTAGAGCCAGAACGCTCCGCCGATGATGATCGCGCAGGCCAGCACCAGCAGGCCCGCGCGCTCGAAGTTGAGGCTGCCCAGGGTGAGCGCCGGGCCGCTCCACAGGGTCGGCGCGGCGTGCACGTCGGTCCCGAACAGCACCTTGGCCGCCCCGTCGATGAAGAACGACAGCGCGAAGGTGAAGAAGAACGTCACGACGATGCCCTCGATCGGCCGCCGGCCGTCCTGCGCGATGCGCAGCACCACCTGGTCGTAGACGTAGGCGAAGACCGCCACCACGACCAGCGTGGTGACGACGGCCACGGGCAGCGGCAGCCCCTTGACCCGGTACAGGTTGTCCACGCCGAGCGCGCCGACCATGGCGAAGTCGCCGACGGCCAGGTTCAGGATGTTGGAGACCCGGTACCAGACGGACACGCAGACGGCGAACATGGCGTAAATCGAGCCGGTGGTAATGCCGGCGATGAGCAGGTTCCCGAACTTCATGCGGCACCCGCCATTCCGTTGCGCACCTCGACGCGCCGGTTGCACAGGGCCAGCGCGCGACGGGGTGCCTCTTCGACGACGATCAGCGTGGTGCCGTCCGCGTGGATCTGCGCCAGCACGTCGTATACCCGCTTGGCGATGGCCTCGGCGAGGCCGAGGCACGGCTCGTCGACGGCGAGGATCTTGGGGGCGGCGGCCAGGCCGCGGGCGATGGCGACCATCTGCTGCTGGCCGCCCGACAGCGTGCCGGCCGCCTGCTTCAGGTGCGGTTTCAGCTCGGGAAAGAGGTCGACCGCGCGCGTGTACGAGTCCGACCGGCGCGCCTTGCCGATGCTGCGCGTCCACGTGTAGCAGCCGAGGAGGATGTTGTCCGCCGTGGTCAGGTCGGGGTAGAGCTGGCGGCGTTCCGGTACCAGCGTGAGGCCGTGACGTGCGGCCCACCGCACGTCGCCGTTCCTGGCGGGTGTCCCGAAGATGGTCACCTCGCCGTGCCGGCGCACCATGCCGGTGACGCCCATCAGGATCGAGGACTTCCCGTTCCCGTTCGGCCCGGTGATCGCGCAGGCGTCGCCCTCGGTGACGGTGAACGTCGCGCCGTGCACCGCGACCACGTTTCCGTAGGTGACGGACAAGTTTCGCACGGTGAGCGCGGCCGCGGCCGGGGCCGGGGCCGTCGGAGCGGCGGTCTCGTCGCCGGTCATGGCGGGCCGCCGGCTACAGAGCGAAGCGTCATTGCTTGGTGACCTCCACTGTCGAGTTGGCAAGAACCACCCAGTCACCGGTGGCGATGACCGCACAGGGGTCGGCGTCGAGGTCCGTGATCGCGGGAACGCGCGTCACGACCGCGCCGAGCGCGGATTTCGCCGAGAGCCGGCCGATGACCAGGCCGGACGGCGCGGTGCCGGACAGCCGCGTCGTCTGGAAGAACCCCGACCAGCCCGAGGAGCCCTTGGCGCTGGGGAAGACGAGGATCTTGCCGGCGAAGCACACCCCGTACAGCTCGTGCCGGGGTTCGATGATCACGCCGCGGGCGGGGTCGATGCCGCCCCAGCCGGAGATCGGCTCGTGCGACACCAGGGCCTCGCCCGCGACGCTGCCGGGGACGACCATCCGGCCGTGCAGGACGATCGTCACCGCAGCCCCCCGTTCCAGCGCCCGGTGACGGCCGCGGCGACGCACTCCTCCAGCGTCCCGAACCACGCCTCGATGCCGAGGATCGCGGGCAGGTAGTGCGCCTGCTTGGCGGAATCGGTGGCGAACACCCGCGTCCCGGCGGGAGCGGCCCGCGACATCGCCGGGCAGGAGTCGGCGAGCACCCGGCCGCCCGCGCGCTCGATGACCGCGGTGTAGCCGGAGCGGTCCGCCATCACCTTCAGCGCGCGCGGCGTCATGATCCACAGCTCGGTCCCCGCCGCCAGCCGCTTGCCGTCGAGCAGGGCGGCGGCCTGCCTGACCTGGTCGAGCGAGGCGTGCGGGCAGCCGAGCAGCACGAAGTCAACGTCGGCCGATGTCCCGATCTCGTTGAGGGTCTCGTAGACGGCCGTCCGTTCGGCCGGCCCGTAGCGGACCGGCTCCGGTACCGCGGACTCGAACGCCGCCGCCACCGACGCGGCCTCCGGCGTGATGCCGGGAATGTGGTAAAGCTCCACCCCGCCAGACGTCGCCGCCGCCGCGCCGAAGTGCTTCAGTTCGGCCAGGTCGGGCCGCGAGACCGACCCGGTGACCACCGGGCGGTCCTCGCCGCTCACGGTGCCCGCGAAGTACCCGAGCATCCCCCAGTCCTGGAACGACTGGACCGAGACGCCGTCGACGGCGATCAGGTGGGTACCGAACCGGTTCTCGTCCAGGTGGTTTCCCCAGCAGGGGATCCGCCCGGTCAGCGACGCGGCCCCAATCGACGCGACCCCCTCGCAGTTCGTCCGCGCGCCGAGCACGGAGTTCGCGTAGATGACCGCCGAGGACTCCATCCAGGCGCAGTGCTCGCCGCGCAGCGGCAGGTTCCCGACCTGATAGGGCGTGCAGGTCGCGAGGATCTGCACGCCGTGCGCGCCGTAGAAGGCCTCGGCGTCGGACTGCAGGTCCACGTTCGCGCGGGGGTAGGGAACGATGTCCACCGAGTCGGGCCCGAAGCCGTGCTGGAGCTGGCAGGTCGGCACCCGCATCGGCGGGATCGTCAGGTCCCGGTCGCTGTCCAGGTTGATGACCGCGAAGGCCCGGTCCCAGCCGCCCTCGGCGACCAGCCGCGCCTTGACCGGGGACGGCTGGGTCATCGTCCCTGCCACGTTCCTGATGGCGCACAGCCGGTCGGCGTCCAGCGCCGCTCCGTACCGCAGCAGCAGGTCCATCGCCGCGGCGACGGCGTCACCCTCGGCGCCGTCCCGCATCCGCTTCTCGTCATCGGTCAGGAACATCAGTTTCCTCCCGGGCTGTCCAGGGCTCCGAGGTTCACGGCGAGCCGTGACCGCAGCAGTTCTGTATCGGTCGCGTGCACGCTGGTGAGTGAGTCAAGATCGGTTCCTCCGAACGTCTGCCTGCGCTGCTTGGCGGCCAGGTCAAGGACGTGCGCGGCGGCGTAGCCCATGGCCGAGCAGGGCCCCATCACCCGCACGCTGGACAGCGCGGCCGCGTCGCCGTCGATGCACCGTCCCGCGGCGACCAGGTTGTGCGCCCCCGGCGGCAGCAGCGACCGCAGCGGGACGTAGTGCACGTGATCGGCCGGGAACATCTCCCAGACGTAGCCGTCCGAGCGGTCGTGCAGTTCCACCGGCCAGGCCGTCCGCGCGACCGCGTCGTCGAACGCAAACCCCGACCGCACCTCCGCTACGGTCTGCTGGTGCGCTCCCTGGATCCACCGCGTCTGCCGCCGCCCGGGGAACCCGTAGGCGCGCACCCGCGCCTCGCCGAACGCCTTCGGGAACTCGGACTTGAGCAGCGCGATCGCGGCGTCCGCCTGGTCTCGCCCGTCGAACATCGCCCTGGCCGCGCCGGCGGGGTCGAGCGGCGCGTCGATATGCGTCACGTTGAGCACCGCGGTGCCGCGCCCGGGAAAGAAGAAAGCGAGGCCGCCGCGCCGGAGCAGCCCGAATTCGTCGCCCCTGGCGGCGAACGCCGCGTCCATCTCCCCGGCGTCCGGCTTGCGCGCCTCGTCGAGGTTCTCCACGATGACCTGCTGGCTGCCGTAGATCGGCCGCGACGGCTCCCAGCAGGGCAGCCCCGCGTGCCACGTCAGTGCCGCGTCACCCGACGCGTCCACGTACCCGGCCGCGCGCACCCGCACGTCCCCGTACCTGGTAGCCAGGTCTATCGAGGAGACGAAGCCGTCGCGCAGCACCACATCGCCGAGGACCGCGCCGGTGATGACCTGGATTCCAAGATCCCGCACGGTCCGTTCCAGCCACCGGCCGAGCGCGACTTCGTTGTAGAACACCGTTGTGGTGTGGCTACGAGAGAAGTACAGGTCCTGGGCCGATGTCAGTGATGCGAATATATCGTCGAACACGCCGTGAGTCAA
Organism: Actinomycetota bacterium; assembly: GCA_027326205.1. Lineage (GTDB taxonomy): Bacteria > Actinomycetota > Actinomycetes > Streptosporangiales > Streptosporangiaceae > Trebonia. The sequence continues at coordinate 8,947 of DAHWEX010000613.1, read as the reverse complement.
CTGAACGTATTCGGGCGCGTTGCCGAACACCCCGCAGAACAGTCCGATCAGCGAGTGGACCATCTGCCCGCCGATCAGCGGCAGCGAGTCGACCAGGACCACGGAGCGCCCGAGTCGCGCGGACTCGATCGCGGCGGAGCACCCGGCGATCCCGGCGCCGACGACGCACACGTCGGGGGTGAACTCGTGCACGGATCCGCGGGCTGGGCGCGTCGCCGGGTCCAGTCGGAGCTCGGTAAGTTCATGCGGCATGTCTCGGACGTTAAATCGAGATAACCCGCGTAACAAACAAAAGTTACTGCTAGTCACAATAAATGCGATTTATAGGCTAAGCAGGGCATTAGCGAGATGGCGTGCTTCGCCCGCCCGTCAAAGCCAGGAAAACAATCCACGTTAGGGCTGGAGAAGACGCCTCACAAACGTCGAGCCGTTTCCGTGATCAGCCGCCGCAGCCAGGCGTGCGCAGGCTCGTCCTCGTGCTGCCGGTGCCACCACAGCGCCTCGACGATCGGCTCGGCTGCACCCGGGCATTCGAGCACGCGCAGGTTATAAGAGGTCGCCAGCCTGGTCGCCAGCCTTTCCTGCATGAGCGCGACCCGGTCGGTGCCCGTCACGAAGAACGGCACCGCGAGGTAGCTCTCCACCCGCACGGCGATCCTGGGCTGCAGGTCGAGCAGGGCGAGTTGCCGCATCACCGGCACCGAGCCGGCCCCCGCCCGGTAATAGGGCGCGACCCACGGCAGCCCCGCCAGGTCGCGCACGCGCAGCGCGCTGCCGCCGTCGAGCACCGGGTTGTCGCCGTCGAGCACGCACACCCACCGGTCGCGGAACAACTCGGCCGACCGCGTCTCCGCCAGTGCGAACCCGTTCGACGGCGGCGCGACCATGCCGTCGACGAAGCGGATGTCGTCGGCGAACTCGGTGACGAGTGACTCACGCACCAGTCGGATGTGCAACCGGGCGTGCGGCGCGGCCCGCGCCACCGCGTGCGACAGTGCCTCGCCCATCACCATGATCGTGTAATCGGCCATGACCAGGGTGAACTCACGGTCGGAAGTCGCCGGGTCGAAGGTGGAGGACGCCGAGAAGAGCCGCTCCGCCGCCGCGCAGACCGCTTCGACCTGCTGCGCGATCTGCTCACCGAGCGGTGTCAGCACGTACTCCCCGTGCTCACGGACGAGCAGTTCGTCGCCGAAGTGCCGCCGCAGCCGGGACAGCGACGCGCTCGCCGCCGGCTGGGTCACGCCGAGCCGCTGCGCGGCCCGGGTCACGCTGCGCTCCCTGACCAGTTCCCGCAGCGCCACGAGGAGATTCAGGTCAAGGTTCGCGAGGTGCGCGACAGGCCGCATGATCCACTAATCAAACGCCCGCGCGCCACGTCTGACAATGCCCGCGAACCACCAAGAACAGCCCGCTCGCTGGTGCTGAGACGGCAAAGACGGCAAAGACGGCAAAGACGTCCCGGATCCCCGGCGGGTGCGGCCCGGTTCCGTTAGCGGCCAGCGGGTACCGCGTGGCGGGCGGCCGCGCGGCGGGACAGTTTGCCATATGAGCTGCAAGATCGCAACTGGTTGTCCACAGGCGGCGGGCATGCGCGGCGAGATATCCACAGGCGGCGAATTCCCCCGGCCGTCGGCGGCGCGGTCGGGCATCGTGAAAGAGCGCCGCCGGAGAGCGCCGGCGGACGGCGGAGACACTCGCTACCCAGGAGGGGGCTGGCCATGAGCCAGGAGAACCAGATCACGCTGCGCGGCTACCTGACCGCCGAGCCGAAGTTCTTCCAGAAGTCGCCGCAGGCGACCCCGCTGACCGAGATCAGGGTGGGCTGCACCCCGCGTCGGCTGAACCGCGAGAGCGGTGAATGGCAGGAGATGCCAACGTCCTACTTCAAGGTCAAGTGCTGGCGTCGGCTGGCCATCAACACCGCTAGTTCCCTGCACAAGGGCGACCAGGTGGTCATCCGCGGTCACTTCTACATGAGCAACTGGGTGGACAGCCAGCAGCGCCCCAGGTCGACGCTCGAGATCGAAGCCGACACGATCGGGCACGACCTGGCCTACGGCTGGTCGCACTTCCTGCGCGGGACGCGGTCGCCGGGTAACAAGGAGGGCGTCAACTCCGGAGAGATGGCCCGGCAGGACACCGGGACCCAGGGGACCCAGGGTTTGGCGGCACAGGGGTTGGCGGCACAGGGTTCTGGTGACGCCGACGACGAGTACGTCCCCGATCTGGAGGCGAGCGGGCCCGACGAGCCGTCGGACGCGCGGCCCGGGTGGGACGCGCGGCCCGGGTGGGACGCGGCGGACGCGCGGGCGAGCGCCGACCGGGGCGAGCGCCGGGAGCCGGAATCCGCCGCGGGCTGGGACGGCGACGGGCCGGACGACGTCGACGGCGACGGCACGGCCGGCGGCGGGCCGTTCGGCGGCGAGGAAACGCGCAGCGTGACGAGCGGCGCCGGATCGCTGGCGGAGGACGGTGACGCGCTGGAGCGCGAAGCGGTGCCGTTCTAGCAAGCTGGTCTGCCCGTTGACCTGCCGCTATGTAATGGCCGCGCGCCTTGCAATCGGCATTCGTCACTCATGGTGACGAATGCCGATTCATAAGGGCCGCGATGAAGTGGCGGGCAACCTGAGAATTCCGTGCGCGCATGAAACGGGTTGCATTTATCGTGTCACCTAGAGTGACTGATGGATGCTATGCCAGAGCGGGCACCTTGGAAGTCTCAGGAAGGCGACAGGCAACGGGCATGTCAGCAGTCCAGGACGCCACGAGACAGGGGCGGCCACCAGGCGGCTCGGCCAGCCGACCGGGGTCTGGCGGGACCGGCTGTCCGCCTGCTGTCCGCCTGCTGTCCGCCTGGTGGCTGCCCGTGGCCCTGCTGCTCCCGCCGCTGTACGCGCTGCTGGCGTCGGCCGTGCTCTCGGCCTGCTGAGCTACGTGCGAGTGCCCCTTATTCCGGAGTCCGCGGGGGCGCGGTGTACCGCAGGGTGTTCAGCTACGCCGCACTCGGCCTGGCGGGGACGTGCACCTCGGTCCTGTTCCGCCTGCTCACCGCGGTGGCGCCGGAAAGCTCGGCGTCGGTGCCGCTCGCTTACCCGGGACGGAACGCTCGCTTACCCGGGACGGAACGCATGGCTGGCGCACCCAGGTCAGGCGGGGGTGGCCGTCGCCTGCGCCATCGCCTTCACGGCGCTGAACGCCTGCCGGAACGCCTGCCGGATCGCGGTCGCCGCCTGGCTCGTCGACCCCGACGCCCGCCCGGGCGGACATGCCCTGGGACCGCGAGCGGATGCTGCTCGACCTGACCGAGACCTGCGTGGGCATCGCGGACAAGGCCCTCGACCGCGCTAGACGCACGGGACGCGACCGGGCCTACCTGGCCGATCCCGCCGACGCTCGTTAAAACACTTAACCCACCGCGTACGCTTGACGCAAGCCACCTCATAGAAACCTCTAGGCTGGGATACCGTGCCTGAATTCATTTACAGCCTGCGTGCCGTCCGCAAGGCGCACGGGGACAAGGTAGTCCTCGACAATGTCACGCTGAACTTCCTTCCCGGTGCGAAGATCGGCGTCGTGGGCCCGAACGGCACCGGCAAGTCGACCCTGCTCAAGATCATGGCCGGCCTGGAGCAGGTGTCCAACGGCGAGGCCCGCCTCATGCCCGGGTTCACCGTCGGCATCCTTAACCAGGAGCCGCGGCTGAACGAGGACAAGACCGTGCTCGGCAACGTCGAGGAAGGCGTCGCGGAGACCAAGCGGCTCCTCGACGAGTACAACGAGATCGCCGAGAAGCTGGGCACCGACTACTCCGACGAGCTCATGGAGCAGATGAGCAAGCTTCAGGAGCAGATCGACCACAAGGACGCCTGGGACCTGGACAGCCAGCTTGAGCAGGCGATGGACGCCCTGCGCTGCCCGCCGCCTGACGCCGAGGTCAAGACCCTGTCCGGTGGCGAGAAGCGCCGGGTCGCGCTCTGCAAGCTGCTCCTCCAGCAGCCCGACCTGCTGCTGCTCGACGAGCCCACGAACCACCTCGACGCGGAGAGCGTCCTGTGGCTTGAGCAGCACCTGGAGAAGTACGCGGGCACCGTCATCGCGGTCACCCACGACCGGTACTTCATGGAAAACGTCGCGCAGTGGATCCTCGAGCTCGACCGCGGCCACGCCTACCCCTACGAGGGCAACTACTCCACGTACCTGGAGACGAAGGCCTCCCGTCTCAAGGTCGAGGGGGCCAAGGACGTCAAGATGCGCAGGCGTCTCGACGAAGAGCTCCAGTGGGTCAGGTCAAGCGCCCGCGCCCGCCAGACCAAGTCGCGGGCGCGGCTCGAGCGGTACGAGGAGATGGCGGCCGAGGCCGACAAGAACAGGAAGCTCGACTTCGAAGAGATCCAGATCCCGCCGGGTCCCCGCCTGGGCAACACGGTGGTCGAGGTCGAGCACCTGACCAAGGGCTTCGACGACCGCGTGCTCTACGACGACCTGTCCTTCTCCCTGCCGCGCAACGGCATCGTCGGCGTGATCGGCCCGAACGGCGTCGGCAAGACCACGCTGTTCAAGATGATCCTCGGCGAGGAGCAGCCGGACAGCGGGGCGATCCGCAAGGGCGACACGGTCAAGATCTCTTACTCCGACCAGAACCGCGCGGGGCTCGACCCGAGCAAGAACGTCTGGGCGGCGATTTCCGACGGTGAGACGTTCATCCGCGTCGGCAACGTGGAGTTCCCCAGCCGCGCGTACGTGGCGGCGTTCGGCTTCAAGGGCGCCGACCAGCAGAAGCCGACCGGCGTCATGTCCGGCGGCGAGCGCAACCGGATGAACCTCGCGCTCACCCTCAAGCAGGGCGGCAACCTGCTCCTGCTCGACGAGCCGACCAACGACCTCGACGTCGAGACCCTGGCCAGCCTGGAGAACGCGCTCGCGGAGTTCCCCGGCTGCGCCGTGATCACGTCGCACGACCGCTGGTTCCTCGACCGGGTGGCGACGCACATCCTGGCCTGGGAGGGCGGCGCGAACTGGTTCTGGTTCGAGGGCAACTTCGAGTCCTACGAGAAGAACAAGATCGAGCGCCTCGGCGCGGAGGCGGCCCGCCCGCACCGCGTCACCTACCGCAAGCTCACCCGCGGCTAGCCGCCGCGGTCAGGGCCGGCGAGACAGGGCCCGCGGACAAGGAGGGCCGCCGCTCAGCCGAGCGGCGGCCCTCCTGCGTCCAGCGTTAGGCCGGGGCGATGCCGAGGTCGCCGCGCCCGCCCGGCTGCGGCGTGTTCTCCGGGACCGCGTTGACCAGCGAGTGCGCGGCCATCACCAGGTAGTCCCAGAGTTGAGCTTCGAGCGCCGCGGGCAGTGCCAGTTCGTCGAGCGCCGTCCGCATGTGCTTGAGCCACAGGTCCCGCTCGGTCTCCCCGATGTGGAACCGGACGTGGCGCATCCGCAGCCGCGGGTGCCCGCGCAACTCGTTGTAGGTCGCCGGCCCGCCCCAGTACTGCATGAGGAAGAGCCGCAGGTGCTCTTGCGCCGCCCGCAGGTCCTGCGGCGTCGGGTACGCCGCGAGCAGCACCGGGTCGGCCGCGACCTCCTCGTAGAACCGGCGGGTGAGCCGGGTGAAGGTTTCCTCGCCGCCAACCGCTTCGTAGAAGCTCACAATGTCCTCGCTCATAACACCGCCAGCCTAGTGGGCCGTGTCCGTGCCGAAGATGCCCCCCGAGTGCAGGGCGCCCTTCAGTTGGGCGCGCATCTCGCGCTCTACCTCCCACTGGCGCAGCGGCGCGGTCTTCACCACGACCCGCATGACGACCGTGTCGCTGGTGACCTCCTGCGCGCCCCACACCTCGGGGGCCGCGAGCATCACCGTGCGCCAGGCCGGGTCCTGCCACATCGCGTTGCCGGTCTGCTCAAGCAGGCGCCTGATCCTGGTCAAGTCCGCCGAGAAGGGCACCGGGAAGTCGATCACCGCCCGCGCCCAGCCCTGCGACTCGTTGCCGACGGACTCGATCGAGCCGTTGCGGACGTGCCACACGATGCCGTTGACGTCCCGTACCCGGGTGACCCGGAGCGTGACGTTCTCCACGGTTCCCGTCGCGCCGCCGACCGTGATCACGTCGCCGACCCCGTACTGGTCCTCGACCAGCATGAAGATCCCGGCCAGGTAGTCGCGCACCAGACCCTGCGCGCCCAGGCCGAGCGCCACGCCGGCCACGCCCGCGCTGGCCAGCAGCGGCGCCAGGTTGATGGACAGGTCACCGAGGATGACGAACCCGGCGATCGCGAAGATCGTCACCGACGCGGCGCTGCGCAAGATGGCGCCGAGCGCCCGGACCCGCTGCTTGCGGCGCTCGTCGACCAGCGCCGCCTCGGCCTGGGCGGCCGCGCCGCCGGCCGCGCCCTGGGCGGTCAGTTCGCCCTGCCCCGCGGCCGCGGCCTTCGCCTCCAGGGAGGCCGCAAGCTCCGGGCTGGGCGGAGGGGAGTCCGCCGCGCTGCCGTGGCCGCGCCGTCGGCGGGCCAGTCGGGCGAGCCCGAGCCCCCGTGCGGTGGCCCGTGCGGTGGCCCGTGCGGTGGCCTGTGCGGTGGCCCGGGCGGGGGCGCCGCGGAAGGCCCCGTTGTGGAACGGCGACAGCATGGACAGCGCGGCCCGCTCGGTCAGCCGGTTGATCAGCCGGTGGACGAGCGCCTGGCAGGCGAACGCGAGCAGGACGACGAAGAGCACCCGGAGCACGATGTTGAGCGGTCCGCCGATGTATTCGCTGGTCAGCGAGGCGGCTCGGCCGTCGTGGGTCAGGTCCCAGATCAGCCGGCACGCCACTCCCGGCTTCGCCGGGCCGCAGCTTCCGAGCAGCGTGGCGGGCGCGTTGTCCGCGCCGAACACCGACACCCGCATCACCCCTACCAAGCCCCGCCTCCTACCGCTATTTCGGGTTTCGCTCACTGGCGAGGCTACCGGGATCGTCGCCGCCGCGGGTCGGTGACCATGGTGAGCGGACGCCCCGTGTCGCTGAGTAGTGCGGTGACTACAGCAGAAAACATCGGACCGTTGCGTGACCGGAAAGTCCGTCCCCCGGGAACCGAGGCTCCCCGGGGACGGCGGCCGCGGGTAACAGCCGGGTCTGCCGTGCCACGAAGGCCAGCGAGTCGCCGGCCAGCGCGGCGGTCAGCGACACCGCGCGCTGCCCGTGGCCGACCTGCCCCTCGGCGCGCAGCAGGATGGGCCGGCCGCCCGCCGACGCGTGCTGCAGCGCGGCGCACATCTTGTAGCCGTGCAACGGGTCGACGCGGGTGTCGTTGCTGAAGACGGTGAACAGCACGGCCGGGTACTCGACGCCGTCCCGGACCCGGTGGTAAGGCGAGTAGCCGAGCAGCCAGCCGAGCTCTTCCGGCTGAGCGGCCGAGCCGTACTCGACGTTCCAGGTCTCGCCGATCTTGAACCGCTCGTACCGCACCATGTCGAGCAGCGGCGCCGAGCACACGGCCGCCGCGAACAGTTCGGGCCGCTGCGTGACGGCCGCCCCGACGAGCAGCCCGCCGTTCGAGCCGCCCCAGACCGCGAGCCGCGACGGCGCGGTCACCCCGGACCCGATCAGGTACTCGGCCGCCGCGTGGAAGTCGTCGAACACGTTCTGCTTGCGGTCGAGCATCCCGGCGCGGTGCCACTCCTCGCCCTCCTCGCTGCCGCCCCGCAGCCCGGCGACCGCGTACACCCCGCCCGCTTCGACCCAGGCGAGGATGTTCGCCGAGTACCCAGGCGTCTGGCTGAGGTCAAAGCCGCCGTACCCGTAGAGAATGCACGACCTTTCCCCCGAACGGGCCGTTGTTTCACCGCCCGGCTCAATGATGACCATCCGGACCGGGGTGCCGTCGGCGGAGTGATACGTGACCTGCGACGCGGTCACCGCCGGCGCCCGCCCGCCCGCCCCGGCCGCCCCGGGGGGCGCGGCCCACGTGTCCAGGGTGCCCGCGAGCGCGTCGTAGCGGAGCACCACCGCCGGCGTCGTGTAGTCCGTGTAGCCGAACCAGGCCTCGTGCCCGCCCTCGGGCCGTTCCCCGATCCCGCCGACCGTCCCGATCCCCGGCAGCTCAAGGGCGGAGACAAGTTCCCCGGTGGCCAGGTCGTGCACGCTGACCTCGCTGATCGCGTGCCGGGTGCGCGACACCACGAGCAACGGCCGCGCCAGTTCCGCCCCGTCCAGGATCGCGTAGCCGCGCAGCACGGCCGCCGGGTCTTCCGGGACGAGGTCGCGCCACCCTTCGGGCCCGGGCCACGGCGTGGGGCACGGGGCGTCGTCGGCCGGCGGGCCGACGACGCAGATCCGGCCGCGCGGCGCGTCCAGGTCGGTGAACACGTAGAGCCTTCCGTCCCGTCCGACCCGGGGCGAGGCCATCGCGTCGAGCCCGACCATCAACGGGACGAGCGCCGGGGCCGCGGGGTCGCCCGCGGCCAGGTCCGCGATCCAGACGTCATCGCGCGGCGCGGTCCCCACCGAAGTGGAGATGATCAGCCAGCGCCCGTCCCGGCTGACGCTCACGCCGAAGTAGCTGGTCTTCTCCTGCTGCGCGCCGAACACCTCGGTGTCCGTCTCGGGCGGCGTGCCCACCGTGTGCAGGTAGACCCGCCGGTGGTACATCGACTCGCCCGCGGGCACCGCGTCCGGCGGCAGCCGCCTGGTGTAGTAGAAGGCCTTGCCGCCCGGCAGCCAGGCCACCCCGGAGTAGCGGCAGCGGTCGATCGGCCCGTCGACGACCTCCCCGGTCGCCACGTCCATGACCCGCAGCAGCGACTCCTCGTCCCCGCCGTGCGACAGCTGGTAGGCGAGCAGCCGTCCCTCCTTGTCGGGCTGCCAGGCGTCCAGCGTCGTCCGCCCGGTGGGGTCGAGCGCGATGGGGTCGATCAGCGCCCGTTCGGCCCCCCGCAGGGCAGCGCCCGGGAGGGCCTCCGGGAGGGCAGTCTCCGGGA
>DAHWEX010000597.1 GCA_027326205.1 Actinomycetota bacterium | reverse complement strand
ATACGGCCGTGCCGCAGCTCGTCGGGGCAGTCGAGTGCGAGGAAGCGGATGTCACCTGTCCGGCGGCGGGCGGGAAGATCCCCCGAGTGGCCGGGGTGCATGGTCAGCCTCGTGCTGGTGTTCAAGCTCAGGGGCGTTGGCTGCCGTCCAGGAAGATGAAACTCTGGGAGTGTCAGGGCCTTGCGACGCGTCCGAGTCCGCGGCGCGTGGGGTCTGCGAAGTCGCTGGCGGTCACGGCTGGCCCCCGCCCGGCCGCTTGGAGGATTGCGCCGAGTGCAGCGGCTGCGGCCGCGGTCATGCGGTTGTGCTGGACACGTTCGTAGAGGAGCGCGTGAATGCTGACGCCGCGCGTGTTCGGGACGTTGCAAGCTACGCGGCGGGCGTCGTAGTCCTCGCTGAGGAGCATCTTTACGGAGGTGAAGCTTGCGGAGGCTGACCTGCGGGCAAGTGCGATGATCGTTGATTCTGCCCAGTGCTGCATGTCGTCGGTGAGGGTACGACCGTCAGCGACGTCCTCCTGGGCTAGCTGGACTTCCTCAAGGCTTACATAGCGCCTGGTATCCATGACCGTCCAGTGCGGCCGGATGCGGTCGAGGGTCTTCTTCGCGAGTCCGGCGGTTTCCGGGATACCGGCGCGATGGGTTAGTTCGTCATGGACGATATCGATAATGACGACACGGTCAGCGCCGATTTCGTCCAGGATGGCGGCTTCGATTTCTTCATCGAGAGCCATCGACAGAAGTGACGACGTGTCGAGGAACCAGACCGTCGCAGCAGAGTCGCTCACTGCGTTCTGGCTCCGGCTTCGGGATACATTACCTCGTCGAACAGCGCATCGTCGTCGGCGCGGCCGAGTAGGGCGGCCACGGTATTCATGCCGATATATCCGGCTCGTGCGGCTTCCACGGCGACGGTTACGAGCCGGGCGGGAGGCCGCTGTTCGCGAGTTGTCTTCTCGGGGCCGGGGCTTTCGCTGATCAGATGTCTGGCGGCACGGATGAGTTCGCCGGCACGGAGCTTGTCGGTGAGGTCCGTCTTAGCCGGAACAGTCAGGAAGCCTGCTTCTACAATTTGCGACAGCGCGCACGGTAGCGAGACGCCGTAGCGGAGCATCAAGTAGCCGAGCGCTGTGCGGGCGCGGGCGTTCGCCACGCTGAGGTCATCGCGGCCGCAACCGAGCCAGGCGAGGGTTGCGATAACGGCCTTGACCGGCAGCAGTAGATGTCCTGCGAACGCATTGACGCGCCGTTCGATGTAGGTAGTGGCGAACATGTCACCGTACTGCTCTTCAATGACATCGCGGGGGTCGCGCAGCAGATGATGCCCGAGCTCGTGCGCGAGAGTGAACCGGGTCCGGCCGGTCGGGTAGTCGGTGTTGACGACCAGCAGCGCTGCCTCGCCGTCGTGCGCGCACAGCCCGTCGCTTCCTCCGCCGAGTGGACTGAGAACGACGTCGGCGGCGAAGTGCATCTCAACCAGTGCTGGGAGGTCCCCTATCTCGGCGATGCCGATCTCAAGGATGCGGCGTACCTCTTCGGCCAGGACACGCCCTTGGCGCTGGGCTTCCGGCGCAGTGCGTGGCGTGGTCGCGAAACTAGTGGCGACCAGCCTTTCTATTGCAGCCCCGCCGGGCGAGAGCTGCCGTGCCGGCAGTTCGGCGTGCTTGCTCAGCCGGCTCTCGGCCTGAAGGATTTCGATGGCGCGGGCCCTTGCACTGGACGTGGCGGATCCTGGAGCGGTCGCAGCGACCCGGTGCGCGAGCGCCAGCGCCGGTCGTGTGGCGCCAGCCGCGCCAAGCAGTGTCGGCAACGGCACATGCAGCGCCCGCGCCAGAGCCGGCAGTTCCCGGGGAGAGACCCGCCGACGGCCGTTTTCGATCTTTGACAACTTGTCCCGGGTTAGCCCGACCTGCTCAGCCAGCGCAGCCGCGTCCAGTCCCGATCTGCGGCGTGCCTCACGGACGCGCCGTCCGACCAGCGCATCCAGCTCTGGAACCTGCTCGCTGTCACTAGAAGCAGGCTGCTCTAGCGGCTCAAGTCCGAGCAGCGCGGCCACCTCGGCGTCACCCGCAGTCCTGACCGTCTCGTCTGCCATGATTCCTCCTTGCTTTGGTGAGCGTTGCCGCTATGACGCCGTCAAGGCATCCCATGCACCGTCCACATAATATCAGCGATCGCAACTTTTCCAATGCAAAGATGCGATCTTGCATTCCCCCGGGCATCCGGACGACCACTGCGGGCGGGCGCGCCAGTGGATGCGAGCTGAGCTTGTGCTTTGGCCAGGTGGCCGAAGTGGGCTGGTATCTGTCGGTGGCGCCTGACACAGTGCCGCCGTTCTGGTGACGGCGTGTGGATAGCGTGTGACCGTGGCTGATCTCTCTCCGGCGGTCGAGGCGGAGCTGGCGCGGTTGCGGGCGGAGAACATCCGGCTACGCAACCTGCTGACCAAGACCCTCAACCAGCCCGGGAGAACCCCGTGAAACGTCCATGCCCCCCGGGGCTGCAGCCGGTTATCCCCAGGTAACGGCGCGGCCCCTCGCTTGCACGCGTCAGAGCCCGGCCCGTTCGGTACCCGCGGCCAGGCGCCGCTCAAAGTGGCTGCCAGCCTCGTCCACGTCCCCGGTGACGCCGCTCATCGCGACCGCCGCGGTGATGATCACGTCCGCGAGCTCGTCGAGCAGGTCCTCACGGGACCGGCAGACGCCCTTCCTCTTGTTCAGCCCATGGATGCCCAGGAAGGCGTCAGCCACCTCGCCGACCTCCTCCGTGAGCTGGGGGCGTCCTGCCCGTAACATGAGGCATAGTCCGGTTAGGTGGACACAGTACCGGACTGTGTCCCCGGTTAGCAAGAACGTGGTGATTGCGCTGACAGGTCACGATTCGCGGTCGCATGCCGGGCATCCGAGGCGCGCGGACGCCCGGCGCAACTACGGGCAGCTGGTCGAGCAGGCGCGGATCGCGTTCGCCGAGTCCGGAGCAGACGCCTCCCTGGACGAGATCGCCCGCCGGGCAGGGGTGGCCAGCGGGACGCTTTACCGGCATTTCCCCACCCGGCTGGACCTCATAGAGGCGGTGCTGGCTGAACAGATAACCGAGCTGGCCGACCTCGGCCGCGGGCTGCTGGCATCCGAAGACGACTTCGACGCGCTGTCCACATGGCTGCGCGCCACGCTCACGCACGCCCTGACCTACCGGGGCCTGTCGGCTGCGGTGATGAACTCGGCGCTCGACCGCGGCAACGGCCTGGTATCAGCCTGGCACGCGGAGCTGTTCGAGGTCGGGGCTGCGCTGCTGGCGCGGGCGCGGCAATCAGGCGCGGTCATCCCCGATGCGGACGACGCGGACGTGATGAAGATGGTCGGCGCTATCGCCTGGGCCGCCCAGGACAGCCCGGACAGCCCGGCTCAAGCCGACCGCCTGCTCGCCCTCCTGATGAACGGGCTACGTCACCCCGGCCGCCCGCGATGACCCCTCGCATCCGTTTCACAACACCTGTTGCACCACAGCCACCACAGAAATAGGGCTGCTATCAGCGAGAACCGCAGGCGCAACAGCCGACGAACCCCAGAGAATCTGGGCCGACCCCGCCATGCCCCCGGCCAACACCGTGCCCTACACTTAAGTTTTAACCTGATTTCTATACATATCAGGTATATATGGAGCATTCGCTCATATATCTGATTGCCGTCAATGGAACGGCCGTTTCCCTCATGCTGGGTGTCACCACCACAACCCTCAGTGAGAGGAAACGGCCGTGCTTCATACACTGCCACGGCCCGGTTCCCGGCTGCAAACGATGCCGGGGACCGGCTGCACCCTGCCTGACGCGTACCCGGAGCCGGATCCGGCGGTGTTCGCCGCCGCAGTCACGCGGTACCGGGCTCTGGAGAAGCTGCGGGAGTTCCGGTCCCGGCTGTACGGCTGCCTGGCACGGCGGGCCGATGCCCTGTTCGAGCTCGCGGACGCGGTGCTGTGCGCGGATCACGCGGTGGCGTCGCTGGTGCGGCTATGCCTGGAGCCGGAGTTCACCCGCGGTCACGGCGCCCTGTACGACGCGCTGTCCGCCGGCCGGGTCGACGACGAGCGGCTGTTCTCCCTGCTGGCGGCGGAACTGCCGCCGGCCGTGGACGGGCCGGAGGCATCCGCGTGGATCGCGGAGCACGACCTGATCGACCGCGAGACCCTGGAGAAAGCGCTGGCCGGGCTGGCCCCCGGCGACGCGGCGCAGGTGCGGGACGCATGTGCCAGGTGGAGTCGGCTGCGCTTCGCCGTCGACGCGACCGCCTGCCCCAGGCCGGACGCCTGGTGGTCCCCGGGCCGGGAGCACGTCCACAACGGCGCCTGCCACTGCAAGGGCTCAAGCAAGACCGCCCCCGGCTGGGAATACCAGTTCACCGCCGCCGCCGGGCACCTGCGCGCCGCGTGGGCCGCGCTCGTCGACGTGGCGCGCACCACGCCCGCTACCCGGACAGCCCAGACGATCGCCCAGGTGAAGAACGTGCTGCGGCGGCTGCGCGCCGCCGGGCACGGGGCGAAGGCCGCGCCGCTGTTCGTCTTCGACACCGGCTACAGCGCCGCCGCCCTTGCCGGCGGCCTCCTGGGGTGCCCGGCCCACGTCCTGGTCCGGCTTGCCGCCGGCAGCGTGTTCTACGCCGAGCCGGTCACCTGGGACGGCAAGTACGGGCGCCCGCCCCGCCGTGGTGCCGCGGTGCACTGCCTGGAGCCCGCGGACTTCGCCGCCGCCGAAGCCGGCAGCGGGCCCCGGGGCCGGAAGAAGCCCCTGCCCCCGAACCCCGGGCCCGACGAGGAGCTCGCCCTGCCGGATACCCCGCTCTACGGCACCGTCCGCGCCGAGGCCTGGCACCGCGTCTGCCCTCTCATCCACGGCGACCGCGGCTGGTTCGCCGCGGGTTTCGCAACATCCGCCGTGAGCTGGGGACACCCGCCCGTGTCGCGAAACCCTCCCGCCCCGGACCCGGAAGACCCAAAGGGAGCAGCAAAGGCCCAGCTCCCCGCCACCTCCTGCCAGGCGAAGCCGACATGCCGCGCACCACGAACACGCCTCTGACCAGCAAAAAGGTTAAAACTTAAGCTTATGCGCCGTTTTGAAACCCTACAGGCCGTCGCCGCAGGTCACAGTACATGCGGACTTCTGGGCACCCCACAGGTACAGAGCACTGAGCCACTGAGTTGTGGCGATTGTAGTCGCCACGTTGGCCATCTCTCGCTAGAGTGGCGTTTATAACCGCCAAAGCGAAGGGGCGTGGGTGTGGACCTGGTTGACCGTCCGCTGTATCTGGATCGGATCGAGCCCTTCATAGACGCCCCGGTCGTCAAGGTCCTCACTGGCTTGCGGCGTTCGGGTAAGTCCCGCTTGCTCCAGCTCGTCGCTCAGCGTTTGCGCGACCGGGGGATCCCTGATGAGCGGATCATCCACCTCAACTTCGACTCGCTTGAGTGGGCGTCGATCGCGTCGGCGCAGGCACTGCACACTCACCTGGCGGGCGCGCTCCCGTCCGAGGGCCGTGTCTACGTCCTGCTCGACGAGATCCAGGAGGTTTCCGAGTGGGAGCGTCTGGTTAATTCGCTCTTGGCCGAGGGCCGCACCGACCTGTACATCACCGGCTCCAACTCCCGGCTGCTATCGGGTGAGTTGGCGACCTACATCGCTGGCAGGTATGTCTCCATCGAGGTATGGCCGCTCTCCTTCGGAGAGTATTTGAAGTTCGGCGCCGCTTACTCGAAGCGGGATGACGGCCTCGCTGGCGAGGAGTTCACGCGCTTCCTGCGCTATGGCGGCTTCCCCGGCGTCCACGTTGTGCCGCTTGCGGAGGCCGACGCGCGGTCGATGGTGACCGATATTTATCGCTCGACGCTGGTCCGTGACGTTCTCACTCGTCACGCCATCCGCGACGTCGACATGTTTGAGCGGGTCGCCGCGTTCGCGATCGACAACGTTGGCAACCCATTCTCTGCTCGGCGTGTGGCTGACTTCATGAAGTCTCAACGCCGCACCATCCGGCACGAGACGGTGCTCA
>DAHWEX010000540.1 GCA_027326205.1 Actinomycetota bacterium | reverse complement strand
CATAGACGAACATGATAAGAAGTCACCGGCACGTTTCACCGAAGAAAGGCGCGGATGGTGGCCATGCCCAAGCCTGCGGGGACGCTCGAAGGAGGCGCTGGCATCCGGGGTAGCCGCCAGCACCCGAGCCAGCCCGACCCCTTTTGGTATACGACGAAGAGGAAGCTGCTCGGACCGCCGCTCGTTAACGAGCAACTCGGTGAGCAGCGGCTGTCCAAGCCCCTCGCGCTCGGCGTGCTGTCGCCCGACGGCATCTCCTCATCGGCGTACGGCACCGAAGAGATCCTCATCGCGCTGCTGCCGATGGCCGGCCTCGCCGCGTTCACGCTGATCCTGCCGATGACGCTGGTCATCCTGCTCGTCATGATCTTCGTGGTGCTCTCCTACCGCGAGGTCGTCATGGTCTACATCAGGCCGGGCGGCTCGTATGTCGTGGCGCGGGAGAACCTGGGGCCGCGCATCGCCCAGGTATGCGCCGTCGCGCTGCTGATCGACTACGTGGTCACGGTGGCGGTGCAGGTGGCGGCCGGCACCGCCGCCGTTTCCTCCGTGATCCCCGCGATCGGGCCGTACGAGGTGGAGATCTGCGTCGCGGTCGTGCTGCTGATGTGCTACGGCAACCTGCGCGGGATCAAGGAGGCGGGCAAGGCGTTCGCCGTGCCGACCTACCTGTTCGCCGGGTCGGTCCTGCTGATGATCGCGGTCGGCCTGGTCAGGGAGGTCTCCGGCGACCTGCCCATGGTGCACACGACGGCGGGCACGTACGCGCTGGGCTCGGGCAACGCCGGGATCTTGACCTTCGCGATGATCTACACGCTGCTCAAGGCGTTCGCCAACGGCGGCGCGTCGCTGACCGGCATCGAGGCGGTGAGCGACGCGGTTGGCGCGTTCAAACCGCCGGAGGGCGGCAACGCCCGCAAGGTCCTGGTCACCGAGGGCGTGATCCTCGGCCTGCTAGTGGCCGGCATCGGCTGGCTGGCGCACGTCGTGCACGCCACGCCGTACCTCGTCGGTTACCCGACGGTCCTGTCCCAAGAGGCGAACGCGGTCTTCGGTCACGCCGGGCACTTCATGTTCTTCGTGGTGCAGTTCGCCACCATGCTGATCCTCTACACCGGCGCCAACACCAGCTTCAACGGCTTCCCGTTCCTGACCAGCTACGTCGCCGGTGACTCGTTCCTGCCGCGCTGGCTGCTCAAACGCGGTCACCGGCTCGTGTTCTCCAACGCGATCGTCGTGCTGACCGTCCTGTCCGTGGCGCTGCTGGTCATCAAGAAGGCAGACGTCAACAGCCTGGTGCCGCTCTACGCGATCGGCGTGTTCACCGCGTTCACGATGGCCGGCTTCGGCATGGCCAGGTATCACCACACCCGCCGCGAGCAGGGCTGGCGGCCCAAGTTCGTGATCAACTTCTCGGCCGGGGCGCTCTCCCTGATCGTGGTCCTCATCTTCGCCGTGGTGAAGTTCACCGAGGGCGCCTGGGTCGTGCTGGTGCTGTTCGCTGTCCTCGTCCCGGCGCTGATCCGGCTGAACGCCGAGTACCGGGCCGAGGCCGAGGTGCTCGAGACGGTCACCGGCGAGCAGCCGCCGCCCGCCCCGCACTACACCCGGCGGGTCGTCTACGTGCTCGTGGACAGTTTCGACCTGGCCACCCTGGCCGCGCTCCGCTATGCCAGGTCGCTGCGGCCCACCCAGATCCGCGCGGTGCACTTCGTCATCGACAGCGTCCGCGCGGAGAAACTGCGGGACAAGTGGACGCGCGCCGACCGCGGGGTCGCGCTCGACTTCATCGACTGCCCGGATCGCCGGCTCACGAAGGCGGCCACCGACCTGGCCGAGCGGGAGATCGAAGATCCCGGCACGCACGTGACGATGATCCTGCCGCGCCGCAGCTACTCGGCCCTGCTCGGCCGGCTGCTGCACGACCGCACGGCGGACAAGATCGCGGCCGCGATCAGCCGCATCCCGCGGTCGGCCGCCACGATCGTGCCCTACGACGTGCCGAGCCGGGTGGCGGTGCTCCAGGCCAGGCACACGGCGGCCAGGGCAGGCAGGAACGGAACCGCCGCGAGCGCGGCGGCGCCTGCCGCCGTCACGCCGGCCCCGGCCAGCCACGGGATGAATTCCCGCGACGAGGAGAACGCCGTCCGGAAACTGGCGCGCGAGTCCGACGTGGTGACCGGGCACAGCGAGCACAGCGTGCCCCGCCCGTCCGGCAGCGGCGTCAGGTCCGGCGTCGCCGCGATCGGGGCGGTCACCGGCGGGAAGGTCACGGTCGAGGGCAAGGTCCGCGTCGTGGAGATCCGCCCGGTCGAGCGGAACTCGGTGCTCGCCGTGGAGATCAACGACTCGACCGGCAACCTCACCGCGATGTTCTACGGCCGGTCGCACATTCCCGGGCTGATCTGCGGTGCCCGCGTCAGGTTCATCGGCTCCGCCCGGATCAAGGGCGGGCAGCCGGTGATGGTCAACCCCGCCTACGAACTGGTCTCTCCCGGTGAGGAGGGGTAGCACGGGCTCGCCTACTCGCCGCGCGCCAGCAGTTCGTACGCCGGGTTGATCATGGCCGGGCCGCCCTCGCGCATGGACACCTTCCCGGCGAGCCGGACGCGTGCGCCCGGCTCGAAACCGGGGATCGACCGCCTGCCGTAGAACTTGGCGACGAGCGTCCCGGTCTCGTCCGCGACCGTGGCGTCGAACACGTAGCTGTTCTCCACCGGGTGGATCTCCACCGAGCGGACCCTGCCCTCGACCGTGGCCTTCCGCGCGCCGACGACCTGCGCGATCGCGCAGAGTTCGGTGCCGTCCGCCGCCGGGCCGGCGGGTCCGTCCGGCGCGGCGGGGCCGGCCTGCGGCGGCTTGGGCCCCTCCTGCGGGAGAACGGCCGCGGCCGGCCGCTCGCCGCCAGCCTGCGCGCCGTTTCCGGTTCCGGCGGGAACCGCGTCGCCGAGCCGGGCCGGGTCGTCGGCCTGCCCGCCCAGCGGGGCGGTCTGCCGCCCGTGGAGCAGGTGGACCCTGCTCTCCACGTCGAACGGGATGATCGTGGCGGCGGAGTTGGGTACCTGGCTGATCATTCCGGCGATCTTGTCCGCGGTGCGGTCGTGCAGCAGGCGGCCGAGCAGCGGCGCGTAGCCGCGCCGCGGCAAGACCACGGTGACCTGCGTGCCCTTCTGCGCGGCCTCACGGCTGGCCAGTTCCACGCTCGCGCGGGTGAGCCGGCGGTCCGGCGTGTCGATCATCTCGAGCGGGATGTCCTGCCCGAACCTGACCCACTTCTCGTGCAGTTTCTTCGCCTGGGCGCTGTCGATGACGAAGTGGACGGCGCGCAACGTGGTGGGCCGCAGGCCGCGGGCGTACCTGATCGCGGCCAGCGTGGCGAGGTCCACGTCGTCCACGAAGATCAGCACGACGCGGCGGCTGTAGTTCGGCTGCCGTGGCGGGATCCCCGCGTCGCGCCGGCCGCCGATGTTCTCGAGGACATCGGCCTCCATCCGGTACTCCCGGTTGAGCCGGATGAGCAGGAAGACCAGGGCGGGGAAGACGATGACGATCACCCAGGCGCCCTCGGTGAACTTCACCACGGCGAAGATGACGACGACGATCGCGGTGTAGACGGCGGCGGTCCGGTTGATGATCAGGCGGCGCTTCCAGCCGGGCTCCTGCATCCGCTTGTGGTACTTGGCCATGCCGAAGCCGGCCATGGAGAAGCCGGTGAACACGCCGATCGCGTAGAACGGGACCAGCCCGTTGACCTGGGCCCTGGTGGCGACCAGCAGGATCAGCGAGATGACGGTGAGCACGATGATGCCGTTGGACAGCGCAAGCCGGTGCCCGCGCTTGGTCAGCCAGCGGGGCAGGAACGAGTCGCCGGCCACGAAGCTGGCCAGGAACGGGAACCCGCTGAAGCTCGTGTTGCCGCCGGTGAACAGGATCAGGGCCGTCGCCGCCTGCACGACGAAGTACATGAAGTGGCCGCTGCTGCCGAAGACAGTGCTGGCCTCCTGGGCGAGCACCGTCGGGTAGCCGGCCTGGTAGGGGATCGCGTGGGTGACGTGAGCCAGCCAGGAGATCCCGGCGATGAGGAAGGCGACGATCGACCCCTGGGTGACCAGGATCTGCCGGGCGTGCCTGCCCTCGGGCGGCCGGAGCGCGCTGACCGCGTTGGACACGGCCTCGATGCCGGTGAGCGACGAACCGCCGTTGGCGAAGGACCTCGCCAGCATGTAGAGGACGACGAAGCTGAAGAACCCCTCGCTGCTGTGCCCGATCGGGAACGTGGCACCCGGGTACGGGCTGACGTGCGGCAGGCCGACGGTCACCTCGCGGATCAGCCCGACGACGATCATCAGCGCGATCGTGATCGAGAAGAAGTAGGTGGGCATCGCGAATACCTGGCCCGCCTCGCGGATGCCGCGCAGGTTGCCGTAGCACATGATCAGCACGACCACGACCGAGATGACGATCAGGATGTTCGACCCGATCACCGGGACGTTCGCGAGTTGCGGGAACGCGGAGACGACCGCCGCGGAGCCCGCGGCGACCTGCACGGCAACGGTCACCGTGTAGTCGATGAGGAGCGCCACGGCAGCGACCTGAGCCACCCGCGGCCCGAAGTTCTCCCTGGCTACGACGTAGGAGCCGCCGGCCCTGGTGTAGACGGTGACAACCTCGCGGTAGGAGAGCACAACGAGCGCGACGCCGGCCAGGATGACCAGCGTCATCGGCACGATCAGCGCGAACGCCGTCAGGCCGACGACCTGGATCATCTCGATCAGCATCTCCTCGGTGCCGTACGCGGCCGAGGAGATGCCGTCGCAGGACAGCACGCCGAGTGCGAGCGGACGGGTCAGCTTCTCGTCGCTCATCTGCTCGTTGACGAGCGGCGGCCCGAGGAGCCTCCGCTTGAGCTTGTAGCCGAACGTCTCCGGCGGTTCGCCGCCGGGCATGACCTCGCCCGCGAGTTCGTCGTGCAGGCCGCCGTGCGCGAGCCTGCTTCCCTCGGTCGCTGTCACTGCCGTCCGCCTCCGTCCGCATCACCGTCCGCGTCGCGGCCAGCAGAAATCCATCGTGTCAATGACGCAACGTGCTCGTCAGGGACCGAAGTCGCTCGGATGCGGTCCTTACGGCCGTGGTGCCACAGGTGCCTTGATGGTTGCTTTCTCATTGCGGCCTCAACGCTAAGCGCTCCCTCGCCCGAGATCCGCAAGTGCCGCGTTAAGCCTGCTGAGCTGGGCGTTAGGAAAACGTCAAGATTGGCCACATAGCAGCGGTCAAGGATTGAAATGTCTTACGGAATGACTGGACGTAGGCGCCCGCTGACATCGGCCGCGCAACCGGGAGCGCTGCAGCCGATGCGGCATCGTGACGCATCGCAACGACCGCCCTGGCGGAGCGGTTTCCCTGCCCCCTATGTGCTCCCGGCGGGCTTCGCCGCGCTCCTCGCGGTCGGCACCGTGGCGGCGGCACTCGGCGGGCGGCTCAGCGCCACCGGGGTGCTGATCGGCTGCGCGCTCGTGGTCGGCCTGCTCGCCGCGGTGTCCGACCCGGCGGCGGCGGTGCCACTCGGCGTCATCGGCTGGCTGACCGTCACCGGGTTCTCCCGGCCTCCCTATGCCGACCTGCGGCTGACCGGGGCCGACGCCGCCCGGGCGGCGGTCACGCTGGCCGTGGTAGCCCTCTGCGCGGCCGCGGCGGGCACGGCGTTCCGCTGGCACGCGACAGGAGTCACACTGGGGAGTGTGGACCGGCACGAGCAGAGCGGACTCTCCCGGCGCAGGCAACTGGTCGGCGCGGTGCTCGGCGTGGTCGGACTGCCGCTGCTCACCGCCGCGCTCAACGCGCTGCAGCCGTACCTCAACCTCTCCGACGACCTGCTGATCTACCTGGTCGCGGTGGTCGCCATCACGGTGGTGGGCGGCTTCTGGCCGGCCGTGTTCGCGTCGGTCGCCGCTTGCCTGCTGCTGAACTGGTTCTTCACCGAGCCGCTGCACACGTTCACGATCGCCGAGCCGCGCAACCTGCTCGCACTCATGCTGTTCGTGACCGTCACGGTCGCGGTGAGCAGCGTCGTCCACCTGGCGGCCCGGCGCGAGGCCGACGCGGCGCGCAGTTCGAAGGAGACCGAGGCGCTCCTCGGGCTCGCGCAGACCGTGCTCGGCGGCGCGGACACGCCCGGCGACGTGCTCGATCACCTGACGGTGAGCCACGGCGGCCACGCCGAGCTCCTTGAGCGCGTGGGCGGCCGCTGGATCAAGGTGGCGGCGAGCGGTGAGCTCAACCCGGCCCTCGCCGCGCTGCGCTTCGAGGTGCGTCCGGATCTGGCCCTCGAAGTCAGCGGGCAAGCGGCCAGCGCGACGACCTCGCTGCTGGCCGGGTACACCGCCCAGGCCGTCGCCGCCCTCGACCGGGCCCGGCTCCGCACCCAGGCCGCCCAGGCCGAGGCGCTCGCCGAAGGCGACCGGATGCGGACCGCGCTGCTGCGCGCGGTAAGCCACGACCTGCGCACCCCGCTGGCGTCCATCAAGGCGAGCGTGTCGAGCCTCCGGCAGACCGACGTGCACTGGACACCGCAGGACGAGGCCGAGCTGCTGGCCAACATCGAGCAGAACGCCGACCGGCTCGACGCGCTCGTCGGTAACCTGCTCGACATGAGCCGTCTGCAGGCGGGGTCGCTCGAACCGTTCCTGCGCGCGACCGCGGTGGACGAGGTGGCCCCGGTGGCGCTGCGCGGCCTGGACGACGCCGATCACCTGATGATCGTCGTCCCCGATGACCTTCCGCTCGTCCGGGCCGACCCGGGGCTGCTCGAGCGGGTGCTCGCCAACCTGTTCTCCAATGCGCTGCGGCACTCCCCGCCCGACCTGCATCCGATGCTCCGTGCCAGGGAGGACGGCGACCGGGTTGTGCTCGACGTCATCGACCACGGCAGCGGGGTGCCCGCCGGGCTCAAGGAGCGGATCTTCGAGCCGTTCGCCCGCCTCGACGAGCGTTCTCCCGGCGTGGGCCTGGGGCTGGCCGTGGCCAAGGGGTTTGCCGAGGCGATGGGCGGGACGATCGTGGCGGTCGACACGCCGGGCGGCGGCCTCACCGTCCGGGTGACGCTGCCCGCCCTGATGAGCGGTGTCCGCGCCGCGCTTGGCGCCGAGTCATGACGCGCGTGCTCGTCATCGACGACGAGCCCTCCATCCTGCGGGCGCTGCGGATCAACCTGACCGCGCGCAACTACGAGGTGTCCACGGCGAGCGACGGCACCTCCGGCCTCGCCGCCGTCTCCCGCGAGCGGCCGGACGCGGTCATCCTCGACCTGGGGCTGCCCGACATGGACGGCACCGAGGTCATTCACGGGGTGCGCGGCTGGTCGACGACCCCGATCATCGTGTTGTCGGTGTGGGGCGCCGAGCACCAGAAGGTGGCCGCGCTCGACGCCGGGGCCGACGACTACGTCACGAAGCCGTTCGGCATGGACGAACTGCTGGCCAGGCTTCGCGCGGCGGTCCGCCGGGCGGCGCCCGCGGCGCCGGACGAGCCCGTCGTCACCACACCGGGCTTCACGGTTGACCTGGCCGCCAAGCGGGTCGTCAGGGACGGCGCGGACGTCCGGCTCACCCCGACCGAGTGGCAGCTGCTCGAGATCCTGGTCCGCAACCGGGGGCGCCTGATCACCCAGAAGCAGCTCCTCCAGGACGTCTGGGGGCCGGCCTACGGCTCGGAGTCCAACTATCTCCGCGTCTACGTCGCCCAGTTGCGCCGCAAGCTGGAGCCGGAACCGTCCCGCCCCCGCTACCTGCTCACCGAACCCGGCATGGGCTACCGCTTTCAGGCCTAGCGGCGCCGGGTTGCGGCAAGTCGCGGCAACGGGCGCGAGCGGTCCCGGTGATGACTAGACTTACTAACCGACCCCCCGTGCGGCGTTATCTCGCCAACCCCCCCAGGGCAGGAATGCAGCAAGGGTACGCGAGCTCTGACGGGTGCGCGGGGGGTCCCCACTCGACTCCGCGTGTTCGCCGGGCTTTGCCCGGCTTCCCGGGGGCGTGGGGATTTCCCCCGGGGGGGCGACCCCCCGGACCCCCCGGGTGTGAGGCGCGGGGCGCCTCACGGGCGAGCGGTCTGCCGGGAGGCGGGGCGGTTCGCGGGCGGGTGCTTCTGCCGGGAGGCGGGCCGGGGCGGTTCGCGGGCGAGCGGGGCTCGCCGGGAGGCGGGACCGGGGCGTCTCACGGGCCAGTGAGAAGCTCACGGAGGATTTGATGGCTTCCGGGTGGCGCTTGGGCGTTCTGGGCTCTCTCGATTGTCGTGGGGCTGGGTTAGGGTCGGCTATCTAAGGGCCTGCGGTGGTTGCGGCGGCCTAGGCGGGACTTGGTCTGCGAGGATGAGGGCATGGCGGCAGACTTCGAAGCGACGGGGGGGACGGGCCCCCGGCAGTCCCTGGCCCTGTATCGCAAGTACCGGCCCGCTACTTTTGCCGAAGTCCGCGGTCAGGAGCACGTTACCGATCCGCTCCGGCAGGCGCTGCGCAGCGGGCGGATCAACCACGCTTATCTGTTCAGCGGCCCGCGGGGCTGCGGGAAAACGTCGAGCGCGCGCATCCTCGCCAGGAGCCTGAACTGCGTCAACGGGCCGACGCCCGACCCGTGCGGCGTGTGCGACTCCTGCGTCGCGCTTGCCCCGTCCGGTCCGGGCAGCATCGATGTGATCGAGATCGACGCCGCCAGCCACGGCGGTGTCGATGACGCCCGCGACCTGCGGGAACGTGCCTTCTACGCCCCGGTCGCCGGCCGCTACAAGATCTACATCATCGACGAGGCGCACATGGTGACGCAGCAGGGCTTCAACGCCCTGCTCAAGCTCGTCGAGGAACCGCCGCCGCACCTGAAGTTCATCTTCGCGACCACCGAGCCCGACAAGGTCATCCCGACGATCAGGTCCCGGACGCACCATTACCCGTTCCGGCTCATGCCGCCGTCGGTGATGCGCGACCTCACCGAGGAGATCCTCAAGTCGGAGCACGTCCAGTTCGACCCCCTGGTGCTGCCGCTGGTCGTGCGGGCGGGCGGCGGCTCGGCCCGGGACACCCTGTCCATCCTCGACCAGCTCCTGGCGGGCTCCGACGAGACGGGGATCAGGTACGACCGCGCGGTCGCGCTGCTCGGTTACACCGATGCGAGCCTGCGCGACGAGATCGTGGACGCGTTCGCGGCGAACCCGCCGGACGGCGCGGCGGTCTTCCGCACGGTGAACCGGGTCATCGAGGGCGGCCACGAGCCGCGCCGCTTCGCCACCGACATGCTCGACCGGTTCCGCGACCTGATCGTGCTGGCCTCCGTGCCCGACGCGATCGACACCGGGCTGCTCGACGTGCCGCCGGACCGGGCCGAGGCCCTGGCGGGCCAGGCCAGGCGCTTCGGCCTCGCCTCGCTCACCCGCGCCGCCGACCTGGTCGCGGCCGGCCTCGACCAGATGCGCGGCGCCACGTCGCCCCGGCTGCTGCTCGAGCTGATGTGCGCGCAGGTGCTGCTGCCAGCCGCCGCGACCGACGAGCGGTCGCTCCTCGCCCGCCTGGAGCGGCTGGAGTCGGCCGCGGCCGCTGTCAGCGGAAGCGTGCAGGTCACCGCCCGGCCAGAGGACAACGATCATCCCGAACGGAGGCAGGTTTCTCCCCCGCCTCCCCCTTCGCGGGAATCCGGGCCGGCGCAGCAGCCCGGGCAGGCCGCCGCCCGGCCGCAGCCCGCCCCGGTCGCGGAGCAGTCCGGCCAGCGGCCGGAAGGGCCGCCGGCGCCCGTACAGCCGGGCGGAGCGGCGTCCCAGGGCGGCGCGCAGCGCCCGGCGCCCGTGCAGCCGGTGCCGCCGCGCCCTGCCCCCGCGTTCTCGCATGCCCTGGGGGCTCCCGGCCCGGCCGCGTCCGCCGCCGGGCGCGAAACGGTAACCCTTGACGTGCTCCGGCAGGCGTGGCCGAACGTGGTCGAGGCCATCAAGGCCAAGGGCCGGGTCGCCGCCATCGTGATCGGCAACGCGAGCGTGGCCTCCTTCGACGAAGGGGTGCTGACCCTTCGCTTCCCCCGCCAGGGCGACGTGAAGGGCTTCCAGGGGAGCAAGTACGAGGACCTGCTCAAGCAGGCGCTCAACACCATGTTCGGCATCAACGTCGTCATCCGGGCCGTGACCGGCGGCGGAGACGCGCCTGCCCCCGGCCGCCGTCCGGGGCCGGCGCCCACCGTGCCGTCCGGGCCGTCCGTGCAGGCCGGCCCGTCCCCCTACGGCCAGCCTGCCCCGGGCCGTCCGCAGCCGGGCGCCGCGCCGCCCGATTACCCCCAGGCGCCGCCGGCGCCTTCCGCGCGGGCGTACCAGCCGGCGGCCGGCGGTGCGCCGGGGATGACCGTCGGCCTGGCGGGGGCAACGGGTAACGGCGGGGGCGCAGGCATGGGCCCGTTCGGGAGTCCCGGCGGCAGCGGCGGCGACCTGCCACCGCTCCCGCCGCCGCCACCAGACGAGGACGAGGAATTTGACCCGGACGGTGAGGACATGTCCTCCTCGACCACGGTCAACGACCTCACCGGAATGGCCCTCATCCAGCGCGAACTCGGCGCCCAGATCATCGCTGAGTACGACGACTAACGCCCCCTGCGCCCTCCCCGGTCCGCCGGGAACGGGCGACCTCGGGGAAGCGGACTGGCTAAAGCGCCGGTAGGCAGAAGTAGGCTTCGCGTATGGGACCTGGCGGCTTTGACATGCAGCAGATCTTCGCAGCTGCGCAGCAGGCGCTGAGCGCGCAGCAGGAACTCGCGAACACCGAGATAACCGGGACGGCCGGCGGCGGTGCCGTCCGGGCCGTAGTCAGTGGCGTCGGCCAGTTGATCGATGTCACGATCGAGCCCAGCGTGATCGACCCGGCGGACCCGGCCGAGAGCGCCGCGACGATCGCGGACCTCGTGCTCGCGGCGGTGCGCGACGCGTGGGAGTCGGCCGTCGACCTTCAGCAGCGGCAACTCGGCGCGCTCGGCGGCGGGCTCGGCGCGCCCGCGGGCGGATTCGACCTGTCCAGCCTCGGGCTGCCCAGCTTCGGCGGCGAACTCGCCGACGAAGACGAAGACGACGACGACGACGACGAAGAAGACTTCGACGACGAGGACGACTCCGACTACGGGGGCCGGCCAGCCGGCGCGCCTCACGACGAGCCCGGCCAGTTCCGGGACCCGCAGTAGCGCCAGCCGATGTACGAAGGCGTTATCCAGCACCTCATCGATGAGCTTGGCAGGCTGCCTGGCGTGGGGCCGAAGGGCGCGCAGCGGATCGCGTTTCACCTGCTCGCCACGGACCCGGACGACGTCAGGCGGCTCGCCGCCGCCCTGATCGAGATGACCGAGCGCGTGCGGTTCTGCAAGACCTGTGGGAACGTCGCGGAGGCCGAGCAGTGCCGAATCTGCCTCGACACCCGTCGTGACCCCGCTGTCCTCTGCGTCGTCGAGGAGCCGAAGGACATCGCCGCGGTCGAGAAGATCCGCGAGTTCCGCGGCCGCTACCACGTGCTCGGCGGCGCGATCAGCCCGATCGACGGGATCGGCCCCGACGACCTGCGGGTCAGGGAACTGATGGCCCGGCTGGCCGACGGCGCGGTCACCGAGCTGATCCTCGCCACCGACCCGAACCTTGAGGGCGAGGCGACCGCGACCTATATCGCCCGGCTCGTGAAGCCGATGGGCATCCGGGTGACCCGCCCGGCGAGCGGCCTGCCGGTGGGCGGCGACCTGGAGTACGCCGACGAGGTGACGCTCGGCCGAGCCTTCGAGGGCCGTCGGCTCTTGGACGTGTAACGGAGAATTTCCTGGTAGATGGCTTGTCTGCCGCAAGATGCGGGGACGTGGCCGGGGCTGAAAGTCGATTGGGCGAGGTGCCGAGACCCGGCTAAACTCGACGGCGGCCCGCCAACAGCGAGTTCTCTTCTTCCCGATGTTGGCGGCCGTTCGCTGATCGGCATACGCAGGGAGAAGAGAGCTCGAACCGGGAGGAGCGGCGCGTCCAGATGGCCCTTGTCGTGCAGAAGTACGGTGGTTCTTCGGTAGCCGATGCGGAGGGCATCAGGCGCGTAGCCAAGCGCATTGTCGCGACGAAACGGGCGGGCGACCAGGTCGTGGTGATCGTGTCGGCGATGGGCGACACCACGGACGAGCTGATGGACCTGGCGAACGGGGTAAGCCCCGCGCCGCCCGGGCGTGAGCTGGACATGCTGCTCACCGCGGGGGAGCGGATCTCGATGGCGCTGCTTGCCATGGCGATCGCCGCCCTGGGCATGGAGGCACGGTCCTTCACCGGCTCACAGGCCGGCGTCATCACCGACGACGTGCACGGGCGGGCCAGGATCATCGACGTCACCCCCGGCCGGATCTCCTCCGCGCTCGCGGAGGGCGCGATCCCGATCGTGGCCGGCTTCCAGGGTGTCTCGCAGAACACCAAGGACATCACCACGCTGGGCCGGGGCGGCTCGGACACCACGGCGGTGGCGCTGGCCGCGGCCCTGAACGCGGACGTCTGCGAGATCTACACCGACGTGGACGGCGTGTTCACCGAGGACCCCCGGCTGGTGCCCAGCGCTCGCCGTATCCCGCACATCACCTACGAGGAAATGCTGGAAATGGCCGCGTGCGGCGCGAAGGTGCTGATCCCCCGGTGCGTTGAGTACGCCCGGCGGTACAACCTGCCGATCCACGTACGGTCCTCGTTCAGCGACAAGATCGGAACCTGGGTCAGCGGCCACGCTGGCTACGAGGCGGAGGAAGCCGGTATGGAGCAGGCCATTATCTCCGGGGTCGCACACGACCGGAGCGAAGGCAAGATCACCGTGGTCGGGTTGCCCGACAAGGTCGGCGCGGCGGCCGGGATCTTCGGGATCGTCGCCGAGGCGGGCGTGAACATCGACATGATCGTGCAGAACGTGTCGGCGATCGCCACGGGCCGCACGGACATCTCCTTCACCCTTCCCGGCGCGGACGGGCAGAAGACGCTGGAGACCCTGCGCGCCGCCCAGGAGAAGATCGGATTCCAGGACCTGCTCTACGACGACAGGATCGGCAAGGTCTCGCTGATCGGCGCCGGCATGCGCTCGCACCCCGGTGTCAGCGCCAAGTTCTTCGCGGCGCTCGCCGAGGCCGGGGTGAACATCCAGATGATCACCACGTCCGAGATCCGGATCTCGGTCGTGGTCGGCCAGAACGACGTGGACGTCGCGGTGAACGCGACGCACCGGGCGTTTGGCCTCGAAGCCGATGAGGTCGAGGCCGTCGTGTACGGGGGGACCGGGCGATGAGCGCTGCCGCTTCGGGGAGCAAGCCCACCCTCGCCGTCGTCGGCGCGACCGGCGCGGTCGGGACCGTGATGCTCGACCTGCTCTCCACCAGGGAAGACGTGTGGGGCGAGATCAGGCTGATCGCCTCGCCGCGCTCCGCCGGGCGGCGGCTGACCGTGCGCGGCGCGGCGGTTGAGGTCATCGCGCTGTCCGAGTCCGCCTTCGACGGCGTAGACGTCGCCATGTTCGACGTGCCCGACGAGGTGTCGGCCGCCTGGGTGCCGGTCGCCGCCGCGCGGGGCGCGGTCTGCGTGGACAACTCCGGCGCCTTCCGGATGGACCCCGACGTGCCGCTCGTGGTGCCCGAGGTTAACCCCGCGGCTGCGCGGGCGCGGACCAAGGGCATCATCGCCAACCCGAACTGCACCACGCTCTCGCTGATCGTGGCGGTGGGCGCGCTGCACCGTGCCTTCGGCCTCGAGGAACTGGTCGTCGCTTCCTACCAGGCGGCCTCCGGCGCCGGGCAGGCGGGCATCGACACGCTCTACGCTCAGGTCGAGAAGGTCTCGGGCGGCAGGCTCGGCCAGCGAGCCGGCGACGTCCGCGCGGTGGTGGGAGACCTGGGGCCGTTCCCCGCTCCGCTCGCGCTCAACGTGGTGCCGTGGGCCGGCTCGCTGAAGGACGCGGGCTGGTCCTCGGAGGAACTCAAGATCCGGAACGAGTCACGCAAGATCCTCGGGCTGCCGGCGCTGCGGGTCAACGCGACCTGCGTCCGCGTGCCCGTGGTGACCACGCACTCGGTCGCGGTGCACGCCAGGTTCTCCCGGCCCGTCGGCCGGGCCGCCGCCTGGGAGACGCTGCGGACGGCGCCGGGCGTCGTGCTCAACGACGATCCGGAGCGCGGCGAGTACCCGACCCCGGCGGATGTCGTGGGGACCGACCCCACCTGGGTGGGCCGGGTCCGCGAGTCGCTTGACGACCCGAACGGCATCGAGTTCTTCGTCTGCGGCGACAACCTGCGCAAGGGCGCGGCACTCAACACGGCTCAGATCGCGGAACTGCTCGCAACCGAGTTCACCGGATAGTTCTTCCTAGTTACCCGCTAGTATCAAGTGGCTACCGATAGACATATAGCGACTAGTCGATCACCGGTCGCTATATGTCTATTTAGTGCCAGAAGTCCGGTTTCGCGGATCGTAACTAGTTAACAATGGTTATATATATCGTTTCGTGTCCCAATGGTTATCACCGCTGATACAGTCAAGCAGCCGAGTGAGCACTTCGGCGCGATGGCGGGCGCGCGGTGGAGTGATGCGCTGAGGACATATTCCCTGACTGTCCAGGAGGTAACTCGTGGCCTCGACTCGCAGCCGTCCTGCCGGCCGTGAGCACGCTCGACCAAGGACTGGCGGTGTAGCGGCCGAGCATGCGACGCTGATTTACACGGTCGCGGTCGCCGGCATAGTTGTCATCGTGGCAGTCTTGGCGCTGACCAGCATCGGTCACGTCATCGACGCCGCAACCCAGCACTTCATGCTCTTCTACGCGGGCGTCTTCGCGCTGATCGCGCTGTGCGCGTCGGTGGGCCTGGGGCTTGTCTCCACCGACCGGATGTTCCTGCACCCCGGTCAGCGGGTGTACATCCAGGCGGCGCACCGTGCGGCGTCGTTCGGTGCGGTCACGTTTCTGATCATCCACATCATCACCGAGATCCTCGCGCAGCGGGCCCACGTGATCGACGCGGTGATCCCGTTCCTGTCGCCATTCCGCACCTTCTACATCGGCATCGGCACCATCGCATCGGACCTCATCATCCTGCTCGTAATAACGGGCATCATGCGCGGCCGGTTCAACGCGTCCGGAAAAGCCTGGCGCTGGCGTGCGATTCACTACACGTCCTACGCGTGCCTCGTGCTCGGCGTCTGGCACGGACTGCTCGGCGGTCGGCCGGGCAAGCCGTACGTCGACTGGAGCTACGGGTTCATCGTCGCGTTCGTGGCGGTCGGGCTCGCGGTCCGGGTCCTGAGCAACGGCCTGCGGCCGAAGGAGAACCTCAGCTCGCCGCCGGTGGCCCAGGCGGCGAGCTCGGCGTCCGCCCCGCTGCGGGCCGCGGCCATGCTCGCCCAGTACGGCGGCACGCGCGTCGGCAGGACGGCCATCCTCGGCGGGCCCTCGACCGGGGCGCAGCCGCTGCTGTCCGCGCCGGTGACCGCGACCGTCCTGACCGCGCTGCCCGCGGCGGACGGGGCGCTTGACGCGGCCCAGCCGTACTACGAGCCCGGGTACGAGGGCCCGCCCCGGTACCTGGGCGCGCCGCGGACGACCGGGCCGGTGCCCCGGGCCGCCACGGGCTCCATGCCCCGGGCGACGACCGGCTCCATGCCCCGGGTCGAGACCGGCCCCCAGTCGCGGCCCGCCACCGGGCCGATGCCGCGTGCCGCCACCGGGCCGATGCCGCGGCCCGCCACCGGGCCGATGCCGCGTGCCGCCACCGGTTCGATGCCGCGCATTCCGGCCGACCCCATGCCCACGAGTTCCTTGCTCCGCTCCGGCTCCGGCCCCATGCCGACCAGGGACTCCGGCCCCATGCCGACCATGGGACGCGGGCAGTTGCCGCCATCGGCAACCGGGCCGTTGCCGCGCTCCGCGTCCGGGCCGCGGCCCCGGCCGGCCACCGGCCCCATTCCCAGGGACGCATCAGGGCCGCGCCCGCGCCCCGGCACCGCGCCGTATCCTCCCGGGCCGCCCGCGCCGCAGTCCTGGACGGGGCCCATGCCCCGGGCGACGACCGGCTCCATGCCGCGGGTGGACGATGACTGGGACACGCAGCCCAACCCCACGCTGGTGCAGCGTGACCCAGCCGGTCCGCGCGGTCAGGGAGGCTACTCCCGGCGTGGCGGAACCGGGCCGTCGCCGGCCTGGGACGACCACGGTCCGCGGCGGTCGCCTTCCGGCCCGATGCCCCGGGAAGGCCGGTGGTCCGACTACCAGGGCGACTACCAGGGTGGCTACCAGGACCGGCCGGAAGCCGGCCAGGACCAAGGATGGCTGGAGGCCAGCCACGACGGCCGCCCCTACGCCGAGCAGCCGCCGTGGGACGGTTACCTACCCGAGCCGGACGCCGACCTCAGGTACCGGGAACCCGGTCCAGGGATGCCCGGCTACCGCGGCTCCCGCGAGCACCGGTATGGCGGTGATCGCTACTAATGAATCCCACCAACCCGGCTGAGCTTGACGTCCCCACCATCATGCGGATCGGCGCGGCCAGGATGACGGCCGGGCTCGACCGGATGGGGCGGCTCGACCTGGCGGCGCACACGGAGATCTTCGGCCCGCTCCCCAGGGTGTCGGCGGAGCAGCTCATCGACATGGCCACGCAGGTTGACCTGCGAGGCCAGGGAGGCGCCGCGTTCCCGTTCGCCCGCAAGCTCAAGGCGGTCGTCGACGCGGCCAAGCGCACCGGGCAGCCGGTCATCGTCGTGGTGAACGCGACGGAGGGCGAGCCCGGGTCGTTCAAGGACAAGATGCTCATGATCAGGTCGCCGTACCTGATCCTGAGCGGGGCGGCGCTCGTCGCCGAGGCCCTGGAAGCCGAAGAAGTCATCGTCGGGGTCACCAACAACGAACTGGCGAACCGGTCGATCGAGGCGGCGATAGCCGCCGAGCCCGGTCTCCGCGGGCTCGTGCGCGTCGTCGAACAGCCGGAGCACTTCATCTCCGGTGAGTCGGGCGCGCTCGTCCGGGGCATCAACGGCAAGAAGCCGGTCCCGCCCGGCCGTAAAACCCTCGCCGCGGAGAAGGGCGTCGACGACCTGCCGACCCTGCTCTCCAACGCGTCTACGTTCGCACAGATCGCGGTCCTTTCGCTGCTCGGACCCGAACGGTTCGCCTCGGTGGGCGTGCCGGAGGAACCCGGCACCGTCCTGCTGAGCGTCAGCGGGTCAGCGAAGCACGCCGCCGTCGTGGAATGCCCCACGGGAGTCCCGCTCGGTGCGGTCCTGGACATCTGCCAGGCCCCCGCCGGCGACGGGGTCCTGGTCGGCGGCTACCACGGCATGTGGCTCGACGCGGAGACGGCCTACCAGGTCCCGGTGGGCCGGGAGGGGCTCGCCTCGGCGGGCGGTACCTTCGGCTCGGGCATCGTCCTCCCGCTCGGCGACGGCACCTGCCCGCTTGGCGAGGTTTCCCGGATCGCCAGCTACCTCGCGGGCGAGTCGGCGGGCCAGTGCGGACCGTGCAAGCTCGGCCTGCCTTCGATCGCCCGGGCGCTGGCCGCCATCGTCGACGGCTCCGGCGGCATCGAGGCGCTGGATGTCGCGCGCCGTGCGGCGGCGGCAGTGAACGGCCGCGGTGCCTGCTCGCATCCGGACGGTACGACCCGGTTCGTGCTGTCGGCACTCGAGGTCTTCACCGAGGACCTGGCGGCGCACGTCTTCCATTCAAGCTGCGGACGACCGGTGCGGGGCATGCTGCCGCTGCCCGAGGGCCCGCAGATGGCCGACGCCAAGCAACTCATGGTCGACTGGGTGCGGTGCGAGGGGCACGGGCTCTGCGCGCACCTGGTCCCCGAGCTGATCCACTTGGATACGAGCGGGTTCCCGGTCATCCTGCCGATCCCGGTGCCGCCGTGGCTGGAAAAGGACGCGCAGCAGGCGGTCCAGATGTGCCCGGCGCTGGCGCTCCGCCTCGACACCGACCCGAAGAAGCGCGGCGGCGGCAAGGGCGGGCCGAAGACGCCGCCCATCCCGGTCGCCGCGCCCGCGCCGCGCACGGGCCTGCTTGGCGGCGGAAGCGGTCGAAAGTCCATCTCCGCCGGCTAGCCGCACAACGCAGCCAGTCGGACAACGCCGGTAGTCGCGGAACGCTTAGGTTACGCGACTACCGGCGTTTTCGCTTTGCGGATTTTCGGTTAGTCAAACGTGCCCTGCGGAGTGCGGTCCCCGAGGATTTCCGCCAGTTCCTCGTCGAGGCTGCTGAACGCGGTGCGCAGCGCCTGCTCGATCGCCGGATCGGGTCGGCGACGAAGATAACCAGAAACCGTGA
>DAHWEX010000516.1 GCA_027326205.1 Actinomycetota bacterium | reverse complement strand
CCGACCTCGCCGACCATGCGGCACAGGCGGGCGTCGGCTGGCAGCCGGCCGACGCCGAGGCATCCGGCCTGGCGCAGCGGGTCAGCGCCCGGGTGGCCGCCCGGCTAGAGAACGTGCGCGCCGTGCGCGCCGCGGACGCCGAGTACCGGAAGGCCACCCAGGCCCGCGACCTCGCCAGGATCGCCCTCGACCGGGCCGGCCAGAGCCTGGCCGAGGCGGAGCGGGCCGAAGAGTCGGCCGCCGCCGCCGTCGCCCGCGCCGTCGAGACCGCCGGTCAGGCCCTGGCCGGCTGGTCGGCCCGGCACGCCGGGCTGCTTCCCGAACCCGGGTGGGCGGACCTGACGCAAGTGCTGGGCGAGGCACTGGCCCGGTTCGGCGAGCCGGACGCGCCGCTCCTGGAGAGCACGTACAACGGCAAGACGCGGGACGCGGAGCAGCAGGTCCGCGACGAACAGGCGACCGTGCGCGCCCACCGGTCGGCTCTTTCCGCGCAGCGGGACCAGGTGCGCGCGGAGCGAGACACCATCGCCGCGGAAAACGACGACGCCCCGCCGCCCTACCCCGGCCGGACGGCGGACCGCTCGGCCCGGGACGGCGCACCGCTCTGGCGCCTCGTCCGCTTCGCGGACCACGTGCCCGACGACCGCGCGGCGGCGATCGAGGCGGCGCTTGAGGCGACGGGCATGCTCGACGCCTGGGTGCCGCCGGAAGCGCCCGGCCCGGAAGCGGCGGACGGCGGTGACGGGTTCCTGGTCCCCGGTTCCCCGGTCCAGGGGCCCAGCCTGGCCGACGTGCTGGTGCCCGAGGACGGCGTCAGCGTGCCCCGGGCGGTGATCGCGGCGACTTTGCGGTCGGTCGCGCTCGACGGGGAACTGTTTTCGTCCGCCGCCGTGATCGGCGCAGACGGGCGCTACTCCCACGGCATCACCGCGGGCCGGCACCGCAAGGAGCACGCCGAGTACATCGGTGCCACCGCCCGGGCCCGCCGCCGCGCCGCCCGCATCGCCGAATGCGACGCGCTGATCGCCGGCCTGACGGGGCAGATCGCGGCGGCCGACCAGCGCGCGGCGGGGCTGGCCGACATCCTCGAAGCGTTCGCGGAGGCCCGGCGCGCGCTGCCGCCGACCCGGCAGATCGCCGAGGCCCAGCGCGAGCACAGCCGGGCCGCCGGGCACCTGCGCAGCGCGCGGCACGCCGTCGAGCAGGCCCAGGCGGCCTTCGACGAGTCCGTCGCCGCCGTCACGGTAACCGAGCGAGCCAGGCGCCGCGCCGCCGCCGAGCACGCGCTCGCACCGGAGGCCGCCGACCAGGTCGAGGCCGCGACCCGCCGCTTCGATGCCGCCGCCAGGGACCTGGAAGCCAGGCACCGCGAGCACGGGCGGCAGGCCGGCGCCGCCGCCGACTCCCGCGACCGCCTGGAGCGTGCCGCGCAGGAGGAGCACGCGGCTGCCGAGACGCACCGCTCCGCCCACCGCCGCCACGCCGAGGAAGACGCCAAGCTCCAGGCGCTGCGGGACTCCGTCGGCGCCGAGGCCCAGCAGGTCCTCGCGCAGATCGGCGAGTCCGAGTCCGGGCTCGCCGCCGCCGCGGCGGAAGAGAAAGCCGCCCGCGAGGCCGAGATCAGCGCGATCAGGGCGGCGTCGGCCGTGGCCGAGCGCGTGGTCGCGGGCCGGGCGGCCTGCGGCGTCGCCCTGGCCGAGGAACTCGCCGCCGCCCGCGGGCTCGCGCCGTTCGCGGCCAGGGAACTGCTTGACGTGCTGCAGTGCCCGCCGGGACTGGCCTGGCCCGCCTTGGAAGAGGAGTGGGCGGGCGCCGAGACACCCCGGACCGTTCTGGAAGTCTATGACGCGATCCTGACGGCGACCCGCGGCCTGACGGCGACGGAAACCTCACTCAAGCAGTCGACGACCCGGCTGACGCGGGCCCTTGAGGACCTGCAGGCGCAGCTCGCGGCGGCCGGGCAGGACTACCACCCCGAATGGGACAGCGCCGACGGGGTCATCGTCGTGCGGATCGCCGACGAGCAGGGAATGCTGCCCGCGGCCGCGTTCGCCACCCGCATCGCGGCCGCGCGCAAGGACCAGCACCTGCTCCTGTCCGACAGTGAGCAGCGGATCCTGGAAGACGCGCTGCTCACCCGGCTGGCGCAGCAGATCCACGACCGGACCGTCGACGCGCGTGACCTGATCCGCGCGATGAACGCAGAGATGCGCACCAGGCGCATGTCGTCCGGCAAGCGGGTCGGCGTGAGCTGGCAACTGGCCGACTCGCTCGACGAGGGGCAGCGGGCGGTGACCGGCCTGCTCGACGCCGACGCGTCCCGGCTGTCACCGGACGCACTGGCCCGGATGCGGGCGCACTTCGCGGACCGGATCAAGACCGAGCGGGCGCGGTACCGGGACCTGCCCTACCGGGAGTTGCTCGCGTCCGTGCTGGACTACCGGCGGTGGCGGCAGTTCGCGTTCCATCTGGTCAGTCCCGAGGGCGGGGAGGAGACGCTGACCCGTGGCAGGCACAGCCGGCTCTCCGGCGGCGAGCAGTCGGTGTCGCTGCACCTGCCGCTGTTCGCGGCGGCCCACGCGATGCTGAACTCGGCTCGCCCCGACGCGCCGCGGCTGCTCGCCCTGGACGAGGCGTTCGCGGGAGTGGACGACACCGGCCGCGGTGAGCTCATGTCCCTGGCGGCGCAGTTCGACCTCGACCTGTTCATGACCGGATATGACCTGTGGGCGACCTCGGGCGCGGTCCGCGCCGCGGCGCACTACGACCTCGCGCACTCGCCGGTCCAGCACACGGTGAGCGCGCTGCTGCTGGTGTGGGACGGCGCGGAACTGATCGCGGACGAGACCGGCTCGCTGTCGGCCCGCCTCGGCTCCCCCGGCACCCGCCGCGCGCCGGGCCCGCGGCTGGTCGGTGCCGGGTAACGCCTTATCGGACTTATCGGGCTGACCCTGGCCGCACCGTGCCGGGCCGTGCCGCGGTTTCACAGGCGGCCGAAGACGAGGTTACCCGGGGCATCGGCGTCCCCGCTGGCAAAGAACGGCGCAGGAGCACGTCCTGCGCGCCGGGGACGCCAGCGTGGCCCTCGGGTGCCGGGCTCCCCGCGCGCAGCCTGCTCGTGAGCGCCCCGGCGGCCACGGTGACCAGCAGGACGGTGCCGACGACCGCGGGCGTCGCCCAGGCCGGCAGCCCGGGCGCCCACGGGTGCGGCCGACTCGGTCCCTCGCTACGCGGTCACTCAGCGAGGTCGTCCGACGGCGGTTGCCGGCCGCTGGCGACCTCGATCCAGGTCTTGCCCGCTACCTGCCTGGCGGCGCGGAAGGCCTGGACCGACTCCTCGAGTGGATAGCAGGCACGCAGGATCCGCCCGGGGGACGCGACGTCTGTCGTCAGCGTGGCGGCGAAGTCGCCCGGGTGGTCGTAGATGATCGATCCGCGTACCGTGAGCTGGCGGCGGACGATCAGCGCCGCATCGGTTCTGACGGGCTGCCCGGCCAGCCCGATCAGCATGATCGTCGCGCCGTGGGCCGCCCGGCTGAGCGCCTCGCCGAGGGCGGCCTCCGCTCCCGACGTCTCGAAGACCGCGTCGAAGTCGGCGTCGCCCGGAGCGGCGGCCCGGGCGCCGAGCGAGACCGCCAGTTCCCGCCGGCCGCCATCGGGCTCAAGGACGTAGGGGACGTGCCCCTGCCCGGCGAGGGCCATGCAGACAAGCGATCCCTGGGCGCCGGCGCCGACCACCAGGCAGCGGTCGCCCGGCTTCACGTCGCTGCGCCGGATGGCGGCGAGCGCTACGGTGAGCGGTTCGGCGCAGACCGCGTCGGCGTCGGACCACCCCCCGGGGACCTCCCAGGCGTAGGCGTCGGGAACGACGGCGTACTCGGCGAGCAGGCCCGGCGACGTGAAGCCGACGATCAGCCGGTCCCGGCACATTGACGTGCGCCCGGCCTGGCAGGCAGCACAGCGCAGGCAGGGATAGTT
>DAHWEX010000492.1 GCA_027326205.1 Actinomycetota bacterium | reverse complement strand
GGGGACGGCGGCTCGGTCATCAACGTGTCCTCAAGCGGCGCGCTGTTCCCCGCCCCCAGGTTCGGCCCTTACGCGGGCGCGAAGGCGGCGCTCAACGCGCTCACCACGGTCTTCGCCCGGGAGTTCGCGCCGAAGGTGCGGGTCAACACGCTGTCGGCCGGACCGTTCCTTACCGACATTTCCCGGCACTGGCCGGAAGAGGGCAAGCGGACCTGGCACAACGCGGCCGGACGGGCGGGAGATCCCGCGGAGGTGGTGACCACCGCGCTCTACCTGGCGTCACCCGCCTCGAGCTACACCACCGGCTCGCTGATCCGGGTGGACGGCGGCCTGTACTGACCGGCTCCGCGGCCCCGGGGTCCTCCGGGTGGGCGGGAGCAGGATTTTCCAGCGGGACAGGGACTGAGGAGGAGACATGACCGGAATCCGCGTCGTGCAGTGGGCGACCGGCAACATCGGCGCCCGATCGCTGCGGCACGTCATCGAGCACCCGCGGCTGACGCTGGCGGGCCTGTACGTGACCTCGCCGGCCAAAGTCGGCCGGGACGCCGGCGAACTGTGCGGCCTGCCGCCGGCCGGGGTGACCGCCACGTCCGACGTCGAGGCGATCCTGGCCCTGGACGCGGACTGCGTGCTCTACATGCCCGCCGTCTGCGACCTCGACCAGGTGTGCGCGATCCTGGCCCGCGGCACCAACATCGTGACCACCCGCGGTGAGTTCCATCACCCGGCCAGCATGAGCCCGGCCGACCGGGAACGGGTCGAGCGGGCGTGCGCCGAGGGCCGCACCTCCATTCACAGCACCGGCTCAAGCCCGGGGTTCATCACCGAGGCGCTCCCCCTGGTGCTGACGTCGATCCAGCGCCGCCTCGACCGGCTGGCGATCCACGAGTACGCCGACGTGTCCGACCGGGACTCGCCGGACATGCTGTTCAACCTGATGGGCTTCGGTCATTCGGCGGCCGAGTTCCCGCCGGAACGGTTCGGCTACGCCGCCTACTCGTTCGGGCCGTCGATGCGGCTCGTCGCCGACGCGGTCGGCCTGCCGCTCGACTCGGTCACCGCGACCGGCGAGGTGGCGGTCACCCCGGAGAAGCTCACCATTGCGGCCGGCACCCTGGACGCCGGCACCGTGGCCGGGCTGCGGATGACGGTGACCGGCACCCACCAGGGCCGCCCGCTGATGACCTTCACGGCTAGCTGGTGCTGCAGCCAGGTGCTCGACCCGGCGTGGGAACTGCGCGGCGCGGGCTGGAACGGCTGGAACGTCCAGGTGGACGGCGACGCCCCGCTGGACGTCGACATCCGCTTCAAGATCCCCGAGGGGCGGATGGGCGAGATGACCCCCGGCTACACCGCCAACCGGGCCGTCAACGCGGTCCCCTACGTGTGCGCCGCCCCGGCGGGCATCCGCACCACCGTCCACCTGCCGCAGATCATCCCGGTGCTTGCCTGATTGGCCAGGGCACGGCCTTCCTTCTTTCATCGCACCCAGGAGAGACAGAGACAGAAATGACCGGAAGAGTCCAGGGCAAGGTCGCCCTCATCACCGGCGGCGGCCGCGGGCAGGGGCGCAGCCACGCGCTCAAGCTAGCGGCCGAGGGAGCCGACATCGTGGCCTTCGACATCTGCCACGACCTGAAATCGGTCGCCTACGAGCTCGCCACCCCGGACGATCTCAAGCAGACGGTGGCCGAGGTGGAGGCGCTCGACCGGCGCGCGATCGGCATCCAGGGCGACGTGCGCGACCTGAACGCGCTGACCGAGGCGGTCTGCGTGGCCGTCGACACGTTCGGCCAGCTGGACATCGTCTGCGCCAACGCGGGCATCGCGAGTTTCGTGCCTGGCCTCGGTATGGAGGGCTGGGCCGAGGTCGCCGGGACCAACCTCGTCGGCGTGATGAACACGCTGCACGCGGCACTGCCGGCGGTGACCGCTGGAGGTTCCGCCATCGTCATAGGCTCGTTCGCGGCACTGATGAAGGGCGGGGTCGGCGGCGAGCCCGGCGGCCTCGCCTACAGCTACGCCAAGCGGCAGCTCATCGACTACGTCAAGTGGGTCGCGGCCGCGGCGGCGCTGTCGGGTATCCGGGTCAACGGCATCCATCCGACCAACTGCAACACTCGGCTGCTGCACAACGAGGGCACCTACGCACGGTTCCGGCCCGACCTGGAGAACCCGAGCAGGGACGACGTGCTGCCAGGGTTCGCCTCGCTGCAACTGCTCCCGAACGTGCCGTACATCGAGCCGGACGACATCAGCAACGCGGTGCTGTTCCTTGCCTCCGAGGAGTCCCGTTACGTCACCGGAGAGTTCATCAGCGTCGACGCCGGCGCCCACCTCAAGCTACTCGAGTAGGAGACGCCCGCCGGGCCCCAACAGGTCGAGCACCTCCCGTACCCGCAGGGCGCCGTGTTGACGACCGCTCCAGTTGTGGAGCTCCACCTCCAGATCCTAGATCTCATGTGGCCGCCGTCAGGTCGGTTACGTTCGTCACTGACAACATGATGACTGCGTCATTGGCAATGATGAACAACACATTCGAGTGCTATCGATTAGATCGAATTTTCTGCACTTAATGACCTAGTCGCGTACGGTGATCGTATGCCTACCCTCACTGTCACCCACGAGGCGCCGCTGGAGTTGGTCCGGCAGTGCCCCGGCATCGCTGTCGACCTGCTCCGGGCGATGACCGACGTTCCCCTGCCGGCCGACCTGAAGGCGGACCTCGGCCCGACGAGCCTGAACGCGATCGTGCCCGCGGAGTTCACGGCCGACGCTGTCGTGGTAGTCACCGACCAGACCACCAAAACCCCCGCGCTGGTCATCGTCGTTGAGCCGCAGGGCCGCGACGACAAGACCAAGGCCTACTCCTGGCCCGCTTACCTGGCCATCGTCCGGGAGGCGGTCAGATGCCCGTCGGCGGTCCTGCTTGTGATCTGCCCTGACCCGCACGAGGCGGACAAGTGCCGCCAGGTCATCAAAATGGGCCACCCCGGCTGGGATCTGTACCCCATCGTCATCGACCCCGCGCACGCCCCCGACGGCACCGGGGCCGGACCGTACCTGACCTTGTTCCTCGCCTGCTTGCCCGCCCTGGACATGGCCGACGGGGCCACCGCCGCCCGCGTGCTTGGAGCCATCCGCGACACCGGCGGCCCCCACGCCGAGCGCAAGCGGCTTACCGCAATTATCCTGAAGAGGGCGACCGCCGACGCCCGCGAGATCCTGGAGGCCCTGATGAAAACCGACGAGTGGGAAGACGACTTCATCGAAAGCTACGTCAAGATCGGCGAAGGCCGAGGGGAAGCCAATACCAAGGCGCAGGATCTCCTGAAGGTGATCGACGCGCGCAACCTCAAGCCGACCAGGGAGCAGCGCGCGATGGTCACGGCGGACGCCGGGCTGGACAAGCTGAACCGATGGTTCGACCGATCCCTGACCGCCGCGACCGCCGCGGACATCTTCAAAGTCGACGAGGATTGACCGTGACGGTCTCAAACGTACAGATGAGCCAGCGGCCAGGGCGGGATCTGGCGCTGGCTCAGCGCGGCTCGGCACCGATCGCTGCCTGGATGCACAAGCACCGATCGCTGCCTGGGTGCACAAGCAATGAACTTCTTGCGTCGGAACCCGTGCTAGGGCCTTGAGCAGGGACCGCTCCTCACCGGTCGCGATTCCGCCTGAAGACCGCCCAACCCGGGCCAGCGCCGTCAGCACGCCACGCACGCTCAGCCTAATCATCGCGGTTGCCGTCTACGGCCTGGCCGACCAGGTGTCGAGCGGCGACGACCACTCGCTGGCGGTCGCGCTGCGGATCCGCACCGGCACCGTCGGCGCCAACGTGGCCAGCACCTTCAGCCTGACCAGCCCGCTCGGCGGAGTCGGGCAAAGTGGCCTCGGCCGCCGCTACGGCGAGCACGGCTTCGAGGAGTACCTGGAGGTCAAGGCCATCGGCCTGCCGACGGTATTACGGTGAGGCTCATCGACACCCCGCGCCCTGGAAGGTCACCCGGGGCGCGAGCCGGCGCTGGGCAGCCGTTAGTCTCCGCCGGGCGTAACCAGCCGCGTCTCGTAGGCGAGCACGACTGCCTGGACCCGGTCCCGCAGGCCGAGTTTGGGCAGGATGCGCCCGACGTGGGTCTTGACGGTGGCCTCGGACAGGCTGAGCCGCCCGGCGATCTCGGCGTTGGACAGGCCCTTGGCCATCTCGATGAGGACCTCGTGTTCACGCTCGGTCAGTGCCGCCAGCCGGGGGTCAGGCGCGGAGCCTTCCGGGCTGGCGGGCAGCTGTCCGGCGAACCGTTCGAGCAGCCGCCGGGTGACCCGAGGGGAGACGACAGCATCGCCGCGGGCGACGGTGCGGATCGCCGACAGCAGCACGGCGGGCTCGGCGTTCTTCAGCAGAAACCCGCTGGCCCCGACGCGCAGCGCGGCGAACGCGTACTCGTCCAGGTCGAACGTGGTGAGGATCAGGATGCGCACGTCGGCGGTCTGCGGAGAGGCGGTTATCTGCCGGGTGGCCTGGATGCCGTCCATCACGGGCATCCGGATATCCATCAACAGCACGTCCGGCTTCTGTGAGGCGGCGATCTCGACGGCCTCGGCGCCGGTCGCCGCCTCGCCGACCGAGAGCAGGTCGGGGGCGCTGTCGACCAGGATCCGGAAGCTGCCGCGGACGAGGGCCTGATCGTCGGCGACCAGCACGCGGGTCGT
>DAHWEX010000490.1 GCA_027326205.1 Actinomycetota bacterium | reverse complement strand
CGGCTTGAGGTCGCTGTGGCACAGGCCGGCCGCCAGCACCTGCACCGCGACCTCGCCGGCCGCCGGCCGCCGGACCTCAAGGTCGTCCGCGACCGCGAGATCGCTGCCATCCCAGATGAGACCGCGCAACACCGGCTCCCTTGCTACGTGTGACGATATCGATGAACCTAACGTATCTTTTCATTCTTCAAAAGAAGTTTCCGCTGAGTCGAATTTCTTCGCTCGATAGCCAGTCTGTGAGCGGTTTTCACTACTAGATTTCAATGAGTCGAAAGTATTTCACTTCAGTGAAACCAAGTTTTACCCTGGGCCTGGCGGTCGGCTAACCGGCCGGCTGACTCGACGGAGAGGAATACGCGGCGATGCCGGTGCGCACGGACGAGGACGCTGAGACCCGCGAGCTGCGCCAGGTCGCGGCGGCCGTGGCGGCGGAGCGGTACGCGCCGCGCGCGGCCGGGTGGGACGCGGCCCGGACTCCGTTCCCGCGCGCGGAGCGGCTGTTCCTCGGCGAGCTCGGCTTCCTCGGCATCGCCCAGCCGCCCGAGCACGGCGGCGGCGGGGCGCCGGTCCGCCAGGCCCTGGTCGTCATCGAGGAGCTGGCCAAGGTCTGCCGTCCGGCCGCGTTCCAGGTATTCGAGGCGAACGTCGGCCCGGCCCAGGCGGTCAGCCGGCTGGGCTCGCGCGACCAGCGGGAGCGGTAC
Organism: Actinomycetota bacterium; assembly: GCA_027326205.1. Taxonomy (GTDB): domain Bacteria; phylum Actinomycetota; class Actinomycetes; order Streptosporangiales; family Streptosporangiaceae; genus Trebonia. Next base: position 6,633 of record DAHWEX010000490.1, on the reverse strand, counting down.
CTGCCGGCGATCGTCCGCGGCGAGCTGACGATGGCGGTCGCCATCTCGGAACCGGACGCCGGGTCGGCGGCCACCGACCTGACTACCCGGGCCGTGCGGGACGGGAAGGGCTACCGGCTGACCGGCACCAAGCGGTGGATCTCCAACGGCAGCGAGGCCGACCTCTATCTCGTGTACGCCCGGATGAGCGAGGCCCGCGGCGCGGGCGGCGTGGGGGCGCTGATCGTCCGCGGCGACGCGCCCGGCATCTCCTACGGCGCCCGGGAGAAGCTGATGGGCTTCCGCGGCATCCCCTCGGCCGACGTCGTCTTCGACGACGTGCTGGTCCGGGAGGAGGACGTCCTCGTGGGCCCGGGCCAGTTCGGCGAGCTGTTCGGCTGCTTCTCCGTCGAGCGGCTCGGCAATGCCACGATGAGCCTGGCCCTCGGCCAGGCGGCGCTCGATGCCTCCGTCGCCTACGTGCAGGAACGGCGCCAGTTCGGGAAGCCGATCGCGGAGTTCCAGGCCGTACAGCTCGCCCTGGCCGACATGGTGCTGCAGGTGGAGGCCGCCCGGCTGCTGCTGGACCGGGCCGCCCGCGGCGCCGACGACGGCCTGCCCGACACCCTGGAGGTGTCGATCGCCAAGTGCACCGCCAACGAGATGGCCAAGAAGGTCACCGACCTGGCCATGCAGGTGCACGGCGGCAACGGCTACACCGAGGAGTACGGGCTCGAGCGCCTCCACCGGGACGCTCACGGCTGGGCGATCGCCGGCGGCACCCCCACGATCCAACGAGTCCGCATCGTCAGCGAACTGCTCGGCCGCAAGTTCGACCAGCGGCGGTAGCCGCCGCGACGGCCGCGCCATTCCCAACCGCAAAGGAGCCGCACATGCCCCAGGCAGTGATCATCGACGCGCTGCGCACCCCGATGGGCCGGGGCAAGCCCACCGGGGCCCTCGCCCCGGTCCACCCGGTGGACCTGCTCTCGCAGCTCATCCGGCAGCTCGGGGAGCAGACGGGCATCGATCCCGTCCAGGTCGACGACATCATCATCGGCTGCGTGAGCCAGGTAGGTGAGCAGTCGGCCACCCCCGGCCGGTACGCGTGGCTGGCCGCCGGCTACCCGGTCCACGTGCCGTCCACCACCGTCGAGCGCAAGTGCGGCTCGGGCCAGCAGGCCATCGAGTTCGCCAACCAGGCCATCACCGCCGGCGCGTACCAGGTGTGCATCGCCGGCGGGGTCGAGTCGATGAGCCGGGTGCCGATGGGCTCGAGCCGCATCGGCCAGGACCCGTTCGGTCCGGCTAATACCGTGCTCCCCGACCTGGTGCCGCAGGGGGTGGCGGCCGAGCTGGTCGCGCGGCGCTGGGGGATCAGCCGGGAACGCCAGGACGCCTACTCCGCCCGGTCGCACCGGCGGGCCGCGGCCTGCGCGGAGAGCGGCGGGTTCGACCGCGAGATCGTCCCCGTCCAGCTCCCCGACGGCACCAAGGTGACCAGGGACGAGACGATCCGCGCCGGTACCACCCCGGAGCGGCTGGCCGGCCTGCGCACCGCGTTCGACAGCGACGAGTACCGGGCCCGCTACCCGGACCTGGACTGGTCGGTGACGGCCGGGAACTCCTCGCAGATCACCGACGGCGCCGCCGCCCTGCTGCTGATGGAGGAGGGCCTGGCCGCGCGGCTCGGCCTGCGGCCGCGGGCGCGCATCGTCGCCTCGTCGGTGGTCGGCGACGACCCGGAGCTGATGCTCGCGGGCCCCATCCCCGCGACCCGCAAGCTCCTAGACCGCAGCGGCCTGCGGCTGGACCAGATGGACGCCGTCGAGCTGAACGAGGCGTTCGCGTCCGTGCCGCTGGCCTGGCAGGCCGAGTTCGGCGTCGACGAGGAGAAGCTCAACCCGCGGGGCGGCGCGATCGCGCTCGGCCACCCGCTCGGCGCGTCCGGTGCCCGGCTGATGACCACGCTGGTCAACCACCTGGAGACGACCGGCGGGCGGTACGGCCTGCAGACCATGTGCGAGGCGGGCGGCATGGCCAACGCGACGGTCATCGAGCGGCTCGGCTGACGACCCGCGACCGGGATCAGGGATCAGGAAGGAACACGGATGCAACTGAACGGTGCCAGCGCACTGGTCACCGGCGGCGCCTCGGGCCTTGGCCTGGCCACCGCCAGGCGGCTGCTCAACGAGGGCGCGGAGGTCGTCATCGTCGACCTGCCCACGTCGGCGGGCGCCGAGGTCGCGGCCGGCCTGGGCGAGCGCGCGCACTTCGCCGCGGCCGACGTCACCGACACCGCCGCGCTCACCGCGGCCGTCGAACGGGCCAGCGGCCTGGCCCCGCTGCGCGCGCTGGTGCACTGCGCCGGGCGGGGCGGCCCGGTGCGGGTGGTAGGACGGGACGGCCGGCCGGGCTCGCTGGAGACCTACGAGACCGTCATCCGGGTCAACCTGATCGGCACGTTCAACGCGCTGCGGCTCAGCGCCGCCGCGATGGCGGCCAACGAGCCGGTGCACGGCGAGCGCGGCGTCTGCGTGCTCACCGCCTCGGTCGCGGCCTACGAGGGCCAGATCGGGCAGATCCCCTACGCGTCGGCCAAGGCCGGCGTCGTCGGCATGACGATCGTCGCCGCCCGCGACCTCGCCAGCCGCCAGATCCGGGTGACCACGATCGCCCCCGGCGTCTTCGACACGCCCATCCTCGGCCGGATCCCCGGCGACGTCCGCGCCGGGCTCGCGGCCGCGATTCCGCACCCGTCCCGGCTCGGCCTGCCCGGCGAGTACGCGGAGCTGGCCGCTCACGTCATCGCTAACCCGATGCTCAACGGCGAGACGATCCGGCTCGACGGCGCGCTCCGGATGGCCCCGCGTTGAGCGTGGCCGACCCGGCGACCGGGGACCCGGTGCTGACCAGCCAGCACGGCCGCACGCTGCTGGTGACCATCAACCGCCCTCATCGGTTCTTCCGCCGATCGGCAGACGCCCCGCCAGAGCCGTGACCAGGTCTCGGTTAATCGGTGATCTCGCAGATCACGGCGCCGCTGGTAAGGGTTCCGCCCGGTTGCGCGGACAGGCTGGTGACGGTGCCCGCCTTGTGCGCGTTGACCGGCTGCTCCATCTTCATCGCCTCGAGCACGATGACCAGGTCGCCCACGGCGACCTGCTGTCCCTCGGCGACGGCGACCTTGATGACGGTTCCCTGCATCGGGGCGGCCAGGGCGTCGCCGGAGGCGCCGGCCGCCGCCGGGCCGCGGCCGCGCTGCCGTCGCGGCCCCGTGCCGTTCGGGCGCGTGCCGTTCGGGCTGGCCGGCCTGGCCGTCGCGGCGGCGAAGGCAGCGGGGAGCGTCACCTCCAGGCGCTTGCCGTCGACCTCGACCGTGAGGGTCTGCCGCGCGTCCGGCCCGGTTTCCGCGGCCGCGCCGGCCCCGTCGCCAGACCCGTCCCCGGACCACGGGGCGATGTCGTTGCGGAACTCCGTCTCGATCCACCGGGTGTGCACGGTGAACGGTCCAGCGTCTCCGCGCAGTTCGGGAGCGAAGGCGGGGTCGGTGACCACCGCCCGGTGAAACGGCAGGGCGGTAGCCAGGCCGCCGACCTGGAACTCGGCGAGGGCACGGGCGGCCCGCTGCAGCGCTTCCCTGCGGGTGGCGCCGGTGACGATGAGCTTGGCGAGCAGCGAGTCCCAGGCGGGGCCGATCACCGAGCCCGCCTGGACGCCAGCGTCCAGGCGGACGCCCGGCCCGGCGGGCGGCTGCCAGGTGGTGACGGTGCCAGGGGCGGGCAGGAAGTTGCGGCCGGGGTCCTCGGCGTTCATCCGGAACTCGACGGAGTGCCCACGGGGGCGGGGGTCGTCGTAGCCGAGGGGCTCGCCGGCGGCGATCCGGAACATCTCGCGGACCAGGTCGATGCCGGTGACCTCCTCGGTGACCGGGTGCTCGACCTGGAGGCGGGTGTTGACCTCGAGGAAGGAGATGGTGCCGTCCTGGCCGACGAGGAACTCGCAGGTCCCGGCGCCGACGTAGCCGGCCTCCCTGAGGATGGCCTTGGACGCCGCCCGCAGCACCGCGTCCTGGTCCTCGGTCAGGTACGGCGCGGGCGCCTCTTCGACGAGCTTCTGGTGGCGGCGCTGCAGTGAGCAGTCCCGGGTGGAGACCACCACGACGCTGCCGTGGGTGTCGGCCAGGCACTGGGTCTCCACGTGCCGGGGGCGGTCGAGGTAGCGCTCGACGAAGCACTCGCCCCGCCCGAACGCGCCGACCGCCTCCCGCACCGCCGACTCGTACAGTTCAGGGATCTCGGCCAGGGTGCGGGCGACCTTGAGGCCGCGGCCGCCGCCGCCGAACGCCGCCTTGATCGCGACCGGCAGGCCGTGCGCCTCCGCGAAGGCGACGACCTCGTCGGAACCGGAGACGGGATCGGCGGTGCCGGGCACCAGCGGCGCCCCCGCCCGCTGGGCGATCTTCCTGGCGGCGACCTTGTCGCCGAGGTCGCGAATCGCCTGCGGCGGCGGGCCGATCCAGGTCAGCCCCGCCTCCAGCACCGCCTGGGCGAAGTCGGCGTTCTCCGACAAGAACCCGTAGCCCGGATGTACGGCGTCCGCACCGGACTTCGCGGCGGCGGCCAGGATCTTGCCGGCGTCGAGGTAGCTGGTGGCGGGGGTGTCCCCGCCGAGCGCGAACGCCTCATCGGCCGCCCGGACGTGCGGCGCGTCCCGGTCCGGGTCGGCGTAGACGGCGACGCTGGCCAGGCCGGCGTCCCGGCAGGCCCGGGCGACCCGGACGGCGATCTCGCCCCGGTTACTGATGAGGACCTTGGCCAGCGTGTTCAATGTTCTCCTCGGATGACTATCAGCGGGGCAAGCCGGAGGCCCGCCAGGCATGCGGCCCCGGGCGGGGCAGGCCATGCGGACTACGCGAGCGCTCCAGCCAGGCCGAAGTACGCGGCGGACGGGCCGGAACCGCCGACGCGGCCGTCCCCGCGGCGAGCAGCACGGCCAGCACGGCCGCCAGTTCGGCCGGGCCCGGACGGCCGCGAACCACGGTGATCGACGGCGCCGGGGTGACTGCGCCCGCGCTCATAGCGGGATGTTGCCGTGTTTTTTGGGTGGGAGGGTTTCGCGTTTGGTGCGCAGTGAGATGAGTGCCCTGGTGACGGCGGTGCGGGTTTCGGCGGGGCGGATGACGGCGTCGAGGTAGCCGCGTTCGGCGGCGGTGTAGGGGTTGGCGAGGGTGTCTTCGTACTCGGCGGTTTTCTGCCTGCGCAGGGCGTCGGGGTCGGGGGCGGCGGCGAGGTCGCGGCGGTAGAGGATGTTGACGGCGCCCTGGGCGCCCATGACGGCGATCTGGGCGGTGGGCCAGGCGAGGTTTACGTCGCCGCCGAGGTGCTTGGAGCCCATGACGTCGTAGGCGCCGCCGTAGGCTTTGCGGGTGATGACGGTGACCTTGGGGACGGTGGCCTCGGCGTAGGCGTACAGGAGCTTGGCGCCGCGGCGGATGATGCCGTCGTGCTCCTGGGAGACGCCGGGCAGGAAGCCGGGGACGTCGACGAGGGTCAGGATCGGGATTGAGAAGGCGTCGCAGGTGCGGACGAACCGGGCGGCTTTCTCCGATGCGTCGATGTCGAGGCAGCCGGCCAGGTGCATCGGCTGGTTGGCGACGACGCCGACGCTCGCCCCGGCGACCCGCCCGAACCCGGTGACGATGTTGCGGGCGAAGCCCTCGTGGACCTCGGTGAACTCGCCGTCGTCCAGGACGGTCCCGATGACCTGGTGGATGTCGTAGGGCTGGTTGGGGGAGTCGGGGATGAGCAGGTCCAGTTCCGCGTCCGCCGGGCTGATCCGGTAGTCGGGCTCGGCGGGCAGGAGCGGGGGGTCGTCGAGGTTGTTCGAGGGCAGGTAGGACAGCAGGAGCCTGGCGAAGTCGATGCAGTCGTGCTCGTCGGCGGCCTGGTAGCAGGCGACGCCGGAGCGGGTGGCGTGGGCGCGGGCGCCGCCGAGTTCCTCGAAGGTGACGTCCTCGCCGGTGACGGCCTTGATGACGTCGGGGCCGGTGATGAACATGTGGCTGGTGCCCTGGACCATGAGGGTGAAGTCGGTGACGGCGGGGGAGTAGACGGCGCCGCCGGCGGCGGGTCCCATGACCAGGCTGATCTGGGGGATGACGCCGGAGGCGCGGACGTTGCGGAAGAAGATCTCGGCGAACAGCCCCAGCGCCACGACGCCTTCCTGGATGCGGGCGCCGCCGCCGTCGTTGATCCCGACGACGGGGCAGCCCACCTTCATGGCGTGGTCCATGACCTTGACGATCTTCTCCCCGTAGACCTCGCCGAGGGAGCCGCCGAAGACGGTGAAGTCGTGGGAGTAGACCGCGACGGGCCGGCCGTCGACGGTGCCGGCCCCGGTGACGACCCCGTCGCCGTAGGGCCTGCTGGCCTCGATGCCGAAGCCGTGCGCCCGGTGCCGGGCCAGTTCGTCGAACTCGGTGAACGAGCCCTCGTCCAGCAGCAGCGCGACCCGCTCCCTGGCGGTCAGCTTCCCCTTGGCGTGCTGCTTGCCCACCGCCGCGGCCGGGCCCGCGTGGACCGCCTCGTGCCGGCGCCGCTCCAGGTCAGCGATCTTCCCCGCCGTCGTGTGCGGAGCAGGCAGGCCGTCAGC
>DAHWEX010000487.1 GCA_027326205.1 Actinomycetota bacterium | reverse complement strand
TGCAGGATCAGCCCGTCGCTCTTGCGGGCGACCCCGAGGACCCGGCGGCCCGCGTCGTGGTCGGCGATGTCCACCGAGCGCAGCAGCAGGTCGAAGCCCCGGCGCTGCGCCGCCCGCTCGACGCCCCGGTTGAGCATGTCGTGAAACTGCAGCGACTCGGTCTCGTCGGCGAACGCGTCGTAGCCGAGCAGCCCGGCGGTGTCCCAGGCGCTGCCCGCCCCGGCGGGCAGCGCCGGGGCCGGGATCATCGGCGAGCCCGCCGAGAGCGGCCGCCGCATGAGGACGCCGACGACCTCCTTCAGGCGGACGGACAGCGCGCGGGCGGCGCTGTCCGGCACGTAGCCGAGTTCGGTCGCCGCCCGCTGGACCCGGTCCCTGATCTCGGCGCCCGGGTTACGGCGGCCGTTGAGCACGCGGGACACCGAAGCGATGGAGACCCCGGCCGCCCGGGCCACGTCGTAGATCGTGGGCGCACCCGGCTGGGTCTCGACGGACATCGCACTCGCCTCCTGGGCTCTCGGGGCCCGGCGCGGCGGTAAGCGCTTACCCGTCGCCGGGCCCGCCCCGGGCGGGAAGCCGGTAAGCGCTTACCGCCGGGGGGTGGATGTCAGGGTATGTCCCCTGGGCGGAGGTCTCAAGGGCAGTCGCTGCCAACGTTACGGCAATGTGACGCCACCTGTTGTGGCCCGATAACACGCCAAGAGCGGTAGAAAGCCCGGACATCGCGACACATTCACGAAACATCGCAGCGTCTTTCACCTGCCGCGTTACCGCTGGCGTAACAAACGGGAAATGCCATCGAAACCCGCGCATGGGAAACATTAATCGTTGCGCAGAAGCACGCGGAGCGGCCAGGGCGGGACTAGAAGCCCGGGGGGCGACCCTGGAACCCGAGAGGCCCTTCTTATCAGGTAGCCCCTGGAGGAGCAAATACAGTGATTCCTTACGCAAGCTGGCTGAGTTCAGGAGATAACGCCTGGCAGATGACTGCGGCGACGCTAGTCGGGCTTATGTCCATCCCTGCCCTGGCCGTGCTTTACGGCGGTCTGGTGCAGAAGAAGTGGGCCATGAACACCACGCTCATGGTTTTCGTGACCTTCTGCCTGGTCCTTATCGCCTGGGTACTGTGGGCCTACAAGATGGGCTTCGGCACGACGCTGGTGCATTTCGGCAGCGTCAACGTGCTTGGCGATCCGCGCACGATCCTCGGCGCGAACGCGCTCGAGGGCCAGGCCAGCATCCCGAATGTCGACCCCGGGATGCCCGGCTACGCGGTGTCGAAGGCGGGCGTGATCCTCAACACCGGCTTCAAGCTGCCGGGCGCGTCGATCGAGTACTTCCAGTTCGTGTTCGCGGCCATCACCCCGATCCTCTTCATCGGCTCGGTGCTCGGCCGGGTCAGCTTCAAGGCGTGGATGGTCTTCGTCCCGCTGTGGATCACGTTCGCCTACGCGGTCAACGCCTTCCTCCTGTGGGGCGGCGGCTACTGGGCGAGCAAGGGCGCGCTCGACTTCTCCGGCGGTTACGTCATCCACCTGGCGGCCGGCGTCTCCGGCTTCGTGTCCGCCGCGGTGATCGGCCCCCGGCTCAAGCGCGACCGCGAGCGGGCGATTCCGAACAACCTGATGTTCGTCGCGGTCGGCGCCGGCATCCTGTGGCTCGGCTGGAACGGCTTCAACGGCGGTGACCCGTACTTCGCGGGCTCCAACGCCGCCGCCGCGGTGGTCAACACCAACCTCGCGACCGCCATCGCCATGATGACCTGGATCCTCATGGACATGTTCTTCGGCTCGGAGAAGAAGCCGACGTTCCTCGGCGGCCTCAACGGCATGATCTGCGGCCTGGTCGGCATCACCCCGGCCGCCGGCTTCGTCAACGGCCTGGGCGCGATCATCATCGGCCTGGTGTGCTCCGCGGTCGTCTGGATCGCCTGGTACACCCTGCCGAAGTACGTCTGGCCCTTCAACCGGGTGGACGACGCCCTCGGCGTCATCTACACCCACGGCATCGCCGGCCTCCTCGGCGGCTTGCTCGTCGGTGTCCTCGCGGACCCGAACGTGATCGAGTACCCGGCCGCACCAGGAGGCGCCGCGTTCAGCGGGGCCGGCTGGCTCTGGGGCCACCACCCGCACCAGCTCCTGGTCCAGTTCCTCGCCGCGCTGACGATCATCATCTGGGACGGCCTGGTCACCTTCCTCATCTGGATGATCATCAAGTACGTCTTCCGCATGAAGCTCCGGCTCTCCGACGCCGAGCTTGAGATCGGTGACGTGGCGGTGCACGGCGAAGAGGCCTACCCGCAGGAGGAGATCTTCACGACCAAGCTCAGCGTCACGGCCGAGGCGGAGGCGTCGCCGACAACGGAGGAGCCGGTCCGGGCCACGGACTAGCCCCGCCAGACTCGCGCTGCGTTGCGGCCGCAGCGGGAGCGGGCCGTGGTCTGCCGGAACCTGTCACGGTTCCGGCAGACCACGGCCCTTTGTCTTGCCCGGCGCTCTTGCCCGGCGTCAGGCCGGCCAATCGTCGATCCGCACTATCCTGACTATCCTGGCTGGTCGAACATCTGGCACCCGCGCAGGATAAAAAAGTGTTCGTTGGCTACCGTTATGCGTGTCGCCTGCGCTCCCTGAGCAAAGCCAGAGCCACGCACCTGGTCAGTCAGACGACATGGCACACCAGGATGGAGCACAGTGAGTACCGTCGTCATGACCGTCACGCTGGTCACCGCGGACGGCGTCCCGATCGATGCCGTACACCTGCCCCCGCTGGGGCAGCCAGGCGACCGGGACCTGGCGTTCGTGATCGTGCACGGGTTCACCATGACCTGGCAGCGGCCGATGGTCTGGCGCCTGGTGCAGGAGTTCAACAAGTACGCCGGCGTGGTCACCTTCGACTGCCGCGGCCACGGCCGGTCCGGCGGCCTGTCCACGCTCGGCGACAAGGAGGTCGACGACCTCGACGTGGCCGCCCGGTACGCGCGCGAGCTCGGCTACCAGCGCGTCGTGACGGTCGGCTTCTCGATGGGCGGGTCCGTGGTGCTCCGTCACGGGGCGCTGCACGGCGGGGCGGACGCGGTCATCTCGGTCAGCGGCCCCAGCCGCTGGTACTACCGCGGCACGGTGGCGATGCGGCGGGTGCACCTGGCGGCGGAGCGGCGCCTGGGCCGGGCGTTCACCCGGTACGTGCTGAACACCAGGGTCTCACCCGAGGGCTGGCCGACCCCCGACCCGATGCCGCCCGCCGAGGCCGCCTCGCGCATCGCGCCCGCCCCGGTGCTGATCGTGCACGGCGACCAGGACATCTACTTCCCGCCCGACCACGGCCAGCAGCTCTACGACGCCGCCAGGGAGCCGAAGGAGCTGTGGCTGATCCCGGGCTTCGGCCACGCCGAGCGGCACACCGACGACGCGCTCGTCGAGCGGATCGCCACCTGGGCCGACAAGGCCTCCGCGGCCTTCCTCCAGGAGAGGCAGACCGCCAGCTGACCGTTCCCCGGTGGTGCCCGGTCCGCCGGCACCGAACGGGCCGTGGTTTCACGGAACCGTTCGCCCGCCGCACCAGGCAGCGGGTGGCCGGCCAGCTGGGACCAACCGCCCGTTCGGACTGACGGTGCCGATCAGCCCGCGGCGACCCGCGGCCGCCCGCCAGCCGGTGCGAGCGGGCGGGCGCGCTACCAGCTTGTCGGGACCGGCATGCCCTCCGTGTAGCCGGACGCGCTCTGCACGCCCACCACGGCCCGCTCGGCGAACGACGGCAGGTCGGGCGCGCCCGCGTAGGTGCACGACGACCGCACCCCCGCCACGATCATGTCGAGCAGGTCCTCCACCCCGGGCCGCACCGGGTCCAGGTACATCCGCGCGGAGGAGATCCCCTCCTCGAACAGTGCCTTGCGGGCGCGCTCGTAGGCGGAGTCCGCGGCCGTGCGCCCGCGCACCGCGCGCGCCGAGGCCATGCCGAAGCTCTCCTTGTACAGCTTCCCGGACGGGTCGCGGAAGGCGTCGCCGGGCGACTCGTACGTGCCGGCGAACCACGACCCGATCATGACCGCGGACGCGCCGGCGGCGAGGGCGAGGGCGACGTCGCGCGGGTGCCGCACCCCGCCGTCCGCCCACACGTGCGCGCCGAGGCCGGCGGCCGCGGCCGAGCACTCGAGGACCGCGGAGAACTGCGGCCGGCCCACCCCGGTCATCATCCGGGTGGTGCACATCGCGCCCGGGCCCACCCCGACCTTGACGATGTCCGCGCCCGCCGCGACGAGGTCGGCGACGCCGGCGGCGGTGACGACGTTCCCCGCGACCACGGGAACCGGCGGCGACAGCGCCCGCACGGCCCGCAGCGCCGAGAGCATCTTCTCCTGGTGCCCGTGCGCGGTGTCCACCACGAGCACGTCGACCTCCGCGTCGAGCAGCTGCTTGGCCTTGGCGGCGACGTCCCCGTTGACGCCGACCGCGGCGCCGATCCGCAGCCGCCCGCGCGCGTCCACGGCGGGGGAGTACAGGGTCGCCCGCAGCGCCCCGGTTCGCGTCATGATCCCGGTGCACTCCCCGGACGCCGCGACGACCGGAGCGAGCCGGTGCCGCCCGGAGTGGAGCAGGTCGAAGGCCATGGCGGGCGGGGTGCCGGCGGGCAGCGTGAAGGGATCGGCGGACATCACCGTGGCCAGTTGCGCGAAGCGGTCCGCCCCGGCGCAGTCCGCCTCGGTGACGACGCCGACGGGGGCGCCGGCCGCGTCGACGACCACGACCGCGCCGTGCGCCCGCTTGGGCAGCAGCGCCAGGGCCTCGCCGACGGTGTCGGCCGGCCCCAGGGTGAGCGCGGTGTCGACGACGAGGTCGCGGCCCTTCACCCACGCGACGACGTCGCCGACGACGTCGGCGGGGATGTCCTGCGGCAGGATCGCCAGCCCGCCGCGCCGCGCGATGGTCTCGGCCATGCGACGGCCGGAGACGGCGGTCATGTTCGCCGCGATGAGCGGGATCGTCGCCCCGCTGCCGTCCCGCGTGGCCAGGTCGACGTCGAGCCGCGAGCCGACGGCCGACCGGGCGGGGACCATGAACACGTCGCTGTAGGTCAGTTCGGTGGCCGGGGTGTCATTAAGGAAGCGCACGTCCTCCATTGTCACCGTAACTTCGCGCTAACCAACCACCCGGCCGCGCGCCGGGGGTTGTCCCCCGGGAGATGCCGGCTGGGTGAAGGCCCGGTAAGGTGGCGGCTTTTGCCATCGCGCCCTCACACAGCCAGGCCGAAGGCCGCGAACATGATGTCCGCGATCGTGTCGGCCGTCTCGTCGGGGGGCAGCGGCACCTCCGTGGTCATCACGAAGTTCATCCGCTCCAGCATCATCAGGCACGCGAACGCGGTCAGTTCGGCGTTCTCGTGATGGCGGCCCCCCGCCTCGGCCGCCGCGGTCATCCCCGTCGTCATCGCCTGCGTGATGCTGTAGAAGAGATGGAGGCCGTCGGTGAAGATCTCCAGCGGCGCGTTCGCCGACACCAGCGTGCGCAGCACGGTCCCGTGCGCCGCGTAGGCGGCGGAGAACTTCCGCACCCACTTCCGCAGCACGGCGAGGCCGGTCGCGTCGCTGGTGACCACGGGGAAGTCGCCCGCGACGATCTCCATGTCGTGCAGCGCGTCCCGCAGCAGCGCCTTGAACAGGTCTTCCTTGTTGGCGAAGTACAGGTAGAACGTCCCGTGCGAGATCCCGGCCCGCTTGACCACGTCGTCGACGCGGACGCCGACGAACCCCCGCTCCTCGAACTCGATGATCCCGGCCTCGAGCAGCTTGCGGACCGTTTCCCGGCCCTGGGCCCGCAGTTCGCGGTCCTGGGCGGGCACGCCGCCGCCGAGTGACGGCCTCGCCTGCCCCTTGCGCGCGGGCCGCCCGGTACCCCGGCGGGTACCGCCGTGCGCCTGGCCCTCGCCGTGCCCCGCTGCGGGGTCAGCGCTGCGTCCCGCGTCAGGGCTTGGCTGCTGGCCGGCGCCGGGTGCTGCCGCCGACGGCCGGGCGGCCCCGCGCGCCGCCTGGGCGGCACTCCGGTCTGCCTCCTGCGTCATACTCGAACTGTAGCCGCACCCGGGACGGTTCCTGTGGTTACCGCCAGATGCGGCGTCCAGGGACCCACGTGTAACCCACGGTCGATGACGACGGGTAGCCGTACGGCGACGGCCGGCGCACGCTGCCGCTTCGTTCCCGGCCGCCTCCCGGCCGCCTCCCGGCCGCCTCCCGGCCGGCCGCGGGCACCGCGGAAAAGGCGTTCGTCGATTTCGCCCCGCGAGTGACACGGCGTAACCCGCTCGATAGAGTCAGGCCAGTGAGGGTGCCGAAGAGGATTCGACGCCGGACCCTGCTAGCGGCCGCGGGCGGCCTGGCAGCGGTCATCGCCGCGACGGTCATGCTCGCCAGCGGCGGCCAGTCCGCGGATTCCGGCCAGGCCACGGTCGTCCGTCAGGGATCGGCCGACATGATCATCCCGGCGGCCTCGGACACGGTGTCTTCCAACACGGCGGCTTCCAACACGGTGCCTACGGCCGGGGTCCCCTCGGACCCGGCATCGTCGCCGGCGTCCGGTCTCGCGGGAGGCACCCCGACGCACCTGGTGGTCCCCGACGTGATCGCCTCGGTGCCTCGCGGGGTGGCCGCCGCGGACCTGGCCAGGCTGCGGCAGATCCCCGGCGTGCGGTCGGTGCTGGCCATCGACGGAGCGCGGATCACGGTCAACGGCACGCTGATGACGGTGCTCGCCGCCCCGGCCGCCGCGCTGCGCCCGTGGACCCCGCCGGCGACCGCGGCCAGCGCGGCGGTCTGGTCCGCCTTCCAGGCCGGGGACCTGATCACGACCGCGCAGGCCGCGGACACGGCTCACCTCGCCGCCGGCATCGACTACCCCGTCGTCGCCGCGGTCCAGGAGTTCATCACCGCCGGCGGCACCGCGCTGCTCGGCGTCACCGGCATCGACGGCGTGGTGAGCCAGGCCGAGGGCAGCAAGCTCGGCCTGGTCAAGAACGTCGCCGTGCTGGTGAACGCGCCGGCCGACGACGTGACCGCCCTCGTGGCCCAGGTGCGGGCCGCGCTCGGCGCCAGTTCGCGCGTGGTCCCGCTTGTCGCCGCGGCGACGACGGCGAGCCTGCCGGTCGACACCGCGCCGCCAGCCGGCCGTCCGGCGAACTACCTGCAGCTCTTCGAGGAGTCCGCGGCCAGGTACTGCCCCGGCCTGTCGTGGACGGTGCTCGCCGCGATCGCCCAGATCGAGTCCGCGGACGGGCAGAACGTGGGCCCCTCCACCGCCGGAGCGCTCGGTCCGATGCAGTTCCTGCCGTCCACCTGGGCGCAGTGGGGCATCGACGGCTTCGGCGACACCGGAGCGCCGGACATCATGAACCCGTTCGACGCCGTCCCGTCCGCCGCCCGGATGCTCTGCGCCGACGGCGCGGCCAGCGGCACGACGGGCCTGCGCCAGGCGATCTTCGACTACAACCACGCGGACTGGTACGTCGACGAGGTCCTCACGCTGGCGGCCGAGTACGCCCGGGAATACTGACCCTCATGGCCTCCGGCAGGTCGCGCCTTTCCGCCCCGGCCGCGCTGGACCTGAAGATGCCGCCGCGTGGCAGCCTGTTTTCCGTGACCCCTGTTCCCGCCCGGGCGACCGTGCCCGCTTACCGCCGCGGGACGGCGTGCTGGTTGGATGGAAGCCATGCCGGCTTACGACGCTTTCCTGCTGCTATCCTTCGGCGGCCCGGAAGGACCAGACGACGTCATCCCGTTCCTCGAGAACGTCACCCGCGGGCGGGGCATCCCCCGGGAGCGCCTCGACGAGGTAGCGGAGCACTATCACGCCCGCGGTGGCGTGAGCCCCATCAACGCGCAGAACCGCGAGCTGCTCGCGTCGATCCGCGCCGCGTTCGCCTCCGGCGGCATCGACCTGCCGCTGTACTGGGGGAACAGGAACTGGGATCCGTTCATCGCGGACACGGTGGGCCAGATGAAGGCCGACGGGGTCCGGCGCGCGGTCGCGTTCGTGACCTCCGCCTACAGCTCGTACTCGGCCTGCCGCCAGTACCTGGACGACATCGACCGCGCGGTCGCGGCCGCCGGCCCGGGCGCGCCCCGCATCGACAAGCTCCGCCCGTACTTCAACCACCCCGGCTTCATCGAGCCGTTCGCGGCCGCCGTCGAGGCGGCCGTCGCGGGGCTCCCGGGTCCCGCCAGGGAGAGCCCCCGCCTGGTGTTCACCGCGCACAGCGTCCCCGTCGGCATGGCCGCCGCTAGCGGCAGCGTGTCGAAGGGCACGGCGGTCCCCGGTGCCCCCGGCGGCCGCTACGTGGCCGAGCTGCGGGAAGCCGCACGGTTGATTACCGAACGGGCGGGCGGTTCCAGCCTCCCCTACGACCTTGTCTTCCAGAGTCGCAGCGGGCCGCCGAGCGTGCCCTGGCTGGAGCCGGACGTGAACGACCACCTGGCCGCGCTGGCGAAGGGCACCCTGGTGACCGGCGAGACGGTGGCAGTGCCCTCGGCGGTCGTGGTCGTGCCCGTCGGCTTCGTCAGCGACCACATGGAGGTCGTGCACGACCTGGATACCGAGGCGGCGCAGACGGCGGCGTCCCTCGGCCTCCCGTTCGCCCGGGTCGAGGCGCCCGGTCCGACCCCCCGGTTCGCGGCGATGGTCGCGGAGCTCGTGGCGGAGCGAGTCAGCGGTGCCGAGCCCCGGGCGCTGGGCGGCTTCGGCCTCGGTGCCTTCGCCGGCGGCGCGGCCGCGTGCCCCGCCGACTGCTGCCGTTACGCGCCCAGGCGTCCCGCGCCCCCGGCGCCCGGTGGTCCCGGTGGCCCCGGTGGTTCCAGTGGCCCCAGCGCCCAGTGACCGGAAATGCCAGTGACCAGGAGGCCAGCGTGAGTGGCATCGCGAGCATCAGCGACGAGACCCTGCTCGAGCTCCGCGCGCTCGCGGTCAGCGTGGCGCGGGAGGCGGGTGACTTGCTCGCCGACCGCGCCGGGCCGGTCGAGGTCGCGGCGACCAAGTCCAGCCCCACCGACGTCGTCACCGAGATGGACCGCCGCTCGGAGGACCTGATCAGGTCCCGCATCCTCGTCGCGCGGCCGTCCGACGCGATACTCGGCGAGGAAGGCGGCCTGATCGGGAACGCCGGCGATGCCCCGGTGCTCTGGGTCATCGACCCGCTGGACGGCACGGTCAACTACCTGTACGGGCTGCACGACTGGGCCGTGTCCATCGCCGCGGAGGTAGGCGGGGCGGCCGGCAAGCGGATCGTGGCCGGCGCGGTGTACGTCCCGGCGCGCGGCGAGCTGTTCTCCGCCCACCTGGGCGACGGCGCGGTCCTGGACTGCGCGGCGGGACGGTCCGAACTGCGCGCCACCCCCGGGGTGCCGCTGGAGCGGGCGCTCATCGGGACGGGCTTCGGCTACCTGGCCGGCCGGCGCAAGGTCCAGGGCGAGGTCGTCGCCGCGATGCTGCCGAGGATCAGGGACATCAGGCGGATCGGCGTTGCCTCCGTCGACCTGTGCGCCGTCGCGGCCGGGCGCCTCGACGGCTTCTACGAACGCGGGCTGAACTACTGGGACTGGGCCGCCGGCGCCCTGATCGCGGCCGAGGCCGGGGCGACGGTCGGCGGCCTGAACGGCAAGCCGGTCTCGCCGTCGATGGCGGTTGCGGCGGGCCCGGGCCTGTTCGGCCCGCTCGCGGACGCGCTCGCCGCGCTCGACCCCGAACGCGACGCGTGACCGGGCGCCCGGTGCGGGCCTCCCGTGGCGGCCCCCGCCGGGTCCCGGTGATCTTTCCCCGCTGAAACCCGCGTCTCGCCGCCGGAATAGATGCGCGGTATGCGAGGTTTACCTGCGGCCGGAAACGGTCCCGGCGGGACACGGCGACACAGGTTCGCGCGCAACGTGCACGGGGGGCGCGAAGTGTGGCAGAATTCCCCGCCGGAATCGGGCACAACTAAGGCTTCCGGAGCGTTACACCCGCGCAGCGACCGCGCGCCACATATGGAGGGGGACAGGTCACCAATGGCAACCGATTACGACAGCCCGCGCAAGACCGACGACGACCTTGGCGAGGACAGCCTGCAGGAACTGCAGGCCCGCCGGATGGACAAGTCGTCGTCCACGATCGACCTTGACCCGGACGACGCCGCGGAGGGCCTTGAGCTTCCCGGCGCCGACCTGTCGAACGAGGAGCTCTCATTCCGGGTGATCCCGAGGCAGGCGGACGAGTTCACGTGCTCGCGCTGCTTCCTTGTGCACCACCGCAGCCAGCTCGCCGAGGACAGGAACGGACAGCTCATCTGCCGCGAGTGCGCCGCCTAGCGAAAGAACTCCTTTCTTTTGGGGCCGGCCCGGTAGTTCCGCGGCACCGGGACAGCCAAAACGAAAGGAGTTCTCCGGCCCCGAGGCCAGGTGCCTTCGGGGCCGGTCACGCCGGCTTGACGTAGGGCCGCGGGCCGGACCGCCCGCGGCCTTACGCGTACGGTCAGCTTGATTCGGCGCCAGCGTCAGCAAGCGGCTTGCGCATCGTGACGCGCACGATGGCGAACCGCGCCGCCTCCACGACGATGCCGGTGGCGACGGCCCACGCCAGCGCCTCCGGCAACGTGACCTTCGGGTCGGTCAGGTCCGTGGGCGGGACCTTCCCGGTGATCTTGGTCCAGGCGGTCGCCAGCAGCTTGCGCAGCACGAACACGCCTCCGGTCGTCGCCACGGTGGTGACCAGCCGCGCGTTGGAGCCGCTGTCCTTCTTGTTTTTCTTGCCCATCCGTATCCTCCTGCCCCGGTCAGTGATGCGCCATCATCCCACGGACTGCTGGCTCGCATGCCTCCTGGCGCTTTCGATCGCGACGACGAGATCTTCCGGGCGGCGCGTCGCCAGCAGCCAGTACGGCACGCCGCCGGCCGGGTTGGCCAGCGCGATGTAGACGGCGCGCTTCAGGTAGGGGCGCAGCAGGATGTGCGCGGCCGGGTCGGCCCGTGGCCCACGCAGCGCCATCGCCTGCTTCTCGTCCAGCGCTATCGCCTCGTCGGCGTCGGCTAGCGCCAGGGTCTCCCGGCCCGCCCGCAGCACGGTGCCGGTCACCTCGATCGTCGCGGAACTCCAGTTCACCAGGAAGACCGCGATGATCGCGTAGAGCGCCACGATGACCAGGGGAGGAATGAAGCCGTCCACGAAGAAGTACGCCTCCGCGCCCAGCGTCACCGCCACCGGGACCGCGAGCACCCAGTAGCTCGCCGGCGCCAGCAGCCGCTCGCGGTACGAACCCATCTCAAGCTCCTCCTGATTTGCCGTCCGGGGGCCGGCCCCGTCCCCTGCCCCGGCACGGGGCAGGCGCGCACACTCCACCGTAGTTGGTTAGATGGTGTCATGAGGGAGCGGGCGGCCAGGCGGGCCGTCAACGGCGTGGCCCTGCTCCGCGCTGCCGGGAGCCGGGCCGCGGCCTACCGGGCCGCCGCGCACCGCCCGGAGGCCGCGCCAGGGGACGGGAAGCCGCTGCGCGACCGCTCGCCGGACGCGGGCCCCGCGGACGGCCAGCGGGCAGGCGGGACGCCGCCGGACCTGGAACCGCCGCCGGGGCCGGCCGGCGGCGCAGACCAGGCCGCGCCGCCCGCGGAGATCCCGCGGTGGCTGCGGGTCAGCTCGGGCTGGGCCTGGCGGCTGCTGCTGCTCGCCGCGCTGCTCTACGTGGCCGGCCGGGTAGCCGCGCTGCTCT
>DAHWEX010000475.1 GCA_027326205.1 Actinomycetota bacterium | reverse complement strand
TTTCGCCATCTCGGCCTGGAAGGCCTGCTGTACCGGGGCTGAGATGTCGAGGGCGGGCAGCGTGTAAATCACCGCGTTGGCATGTGCCCCCTCGTTCGCGATTACCCAGTCCGCCAGGAGCGTTCCGTTCCGCTGACTCAGGTTCACGCCCAGGTAGTTGAACGTGATGCCGTACGGGGTCACGTTCTTGTCGACCTGGAGGGAGACCAGCTTCACGCCGGCATTTGCCAGTGCCTTGAGGCCACTGCCGAACAGGGCGGGGTCGATCGCGCCGAGGATCACCGCGTCCGGCTTCAGCGCGAGCGCGCTCGACGCGGCGGCCTGCGCCGTCGTTGCCGTCGCACCGGCGTCCACGACGGTCATTTTCCCGCCGATCGCCTTGACTGCCCCCTGCAACAACCCGCCCACCTCGGCGCAGATGGGCGTGGAGCACTGCAGGTAGACGAACTTCTTGCCCGCCGGAAGCTTCGATGCCAGCGGGTCGGTCACCGGAAAGGCGCTCGACTGGCCGATGTAGGGCGCGAGCGCCGCCTGTGCGGCCGCGACATCCGCTCCCTGCGCCGCGCCCGAGGCCGTCGCGTTCGACGAGGGGCTGGCACCTGACGAGGAGCCCGTATTCGAGGAGGAACTGCAGGCCGCGGCCGACACTACCGCCAGCATCGAGGCGCAGGCGGCGGCCGCCATCCGGGCGGTGCGGCGGTTCCAGCGCTGTCCCGTAGTCCGGGTCCCGGTCCGAGGCCGGGCGGGCGAACCTGTCGCAATAGGTTCGCCGGATTCCCTCCGGGTGCCTCTGCCGCTCCGCCCGTCACCGATTTCTGCGAGCATCTTTACTCTCCTGGGGTCTGCGAAAGAACGATGTGACGCGGAGAGCAAAATTTGCTCCCGGCCTGCCCAGGGGCCTTCCGCGAGGTCCGGCGCGCTGTTCGGTGAACTAAATGAGCCGAACCAATAGGCCTTACCCTGCATCGAGTTAGCGGCTGTGTCAAGAAGATTCTTGGATGCGGCGCGGCGGCGTGCCCGCGGCAGCCTTAAAGTATAACGGTTAGGCCTAATTTTGGCCTGGATGGCTACCCGCAGCCCTGACTGGCTGCGACGCATATCGCCGCAGCGACGATCAGCGGGACCGGGAAACCAGGGCCAGACCGGGGCTGGTCGTCGCGGGCCCGTCAGCCCGGACCGGGGGGGCGGTGAGGAGGGCAACGGGGGCGAACGGGCTCAGCTCGGGTGGCGGTGCGCCTCTGCGACTTGCTGCGCGGCCGCGACATCGCCGGCGAGGATGGCGGCCACCAACTCGCTGTGGACTTTCAGCCGCTGTTCCAGGTAGGCGGCGTCGCGAGGCTGGGGGTTTACCAGTGACACCTGGTTGACGAACTCGTAGAGGCCTACGTACGTGCCCCGCAGGACGGCGTTCGGGGAGATGGCCGCGATCCGGGTGTGCAGTTTCCAGTTGAGCGATACGAACTCGGTTATGTCGTCCACGCTGCGCTCCATCGCGCTAATCAGCGACTTAAGCTCCCGTCCGTCCTTGGCCGTGCGGTGTTTTGCCGCATGAACGGCGACGAGCGGCTCGAGCTGCTCGCGGACCTCGATGGCCCCGGCGACGGCCAGCGGTTCACCGCGCACCGTGAGAAGAGTGCGCCCGAGCCGTACCACCGGATCGGTCTGGGCAACGAACAATCCACCGCCCGGACCGGGCCGGAGCACGATCCGCTGCCGTTCCTGCAGCAGCCGGATCGCCTCGTTGACCGTCGCCCGCGCGACGCCGGTCTCGTCGCGCAGATCGGCCCGGGTGCCTATGTGGTCACCCGGTCGCAGCCCGCGTTGCTCGATTGCCTCCTCGACATAGGCGACGAGGTCCTCTGCACGGCTTCGGTGGACAGGTAGAGCCATAGACAGAGGCTAATGGATAACGCCGATACCCGGTCAGATTTGAGGTGAGCCGACGCATCCCAGACTCCATGAACCGCAGGGCACCTTGACGAAACCGCTCGCAGGTCGCATGATGTTCAGGCGTAATGGTTAGGATCATTTAGCGAACCCGGCAAGGGCTCGCTGGCGCGAGTCGGCGGCAGGGCCCAGCCTGCCGCCTGACTCGTTGCCGAGTCCGCTGCCGCGCAGCGACTGGTGCTCGTCGCCGCCGCGGTGCCAGCGGTCTGCATGGGGACCATCGCGCGCGGCGGAAGGACCATCGATGACCTCAGGGCCGGCTAACGCGTTAACGAGAGCACGACGAAGCAGGGGAAGGCGTTGCGATGAAGCTAGTCGGATACCGGACGGCGGAGGGCGGCGGCATCGGCCGGCTCTACGGAGAATCTAAGCTGGTGCCGCTGGGCAGCCTGGAGCAGTTCTGGACCGACCCCGCACGAGGCATTCTGCGGTCATCGGAGAACATCCTCGACGTCGGCGAACTGAGCCTGGTGCCGCCGGTACCGCCTGCCGCCCGCGTCCTGTGCGTCGGGCTGAACTATGCCGAGCACGTGGCGGAAGGCGCGTTCCAGCGGCCGGCCTGCCCGGCCGTATTCGGCCGCTGGACCAGGTCTCTGACCGTCTCGGGCACCTCCGCGCCCGTCCCGGCCGGAGAGCAGGGGCTGGACTGGGAGGGAGAACTCGTCGCGGTCATCGGCCGGACCTTGAAAGGCGTGTCGGCTGCGGAAGCTCTGCACGCTGTGTTCGGCTATGCCGCGTTCAACGATCTCACCGCCCGCCGCACCCAGCACAGCACGACTCAGTGGACGGTCGGCAAGAATGCCGACCAGAGCGGCCCGCTGAGCGAGATTGTCACCGCAGACGAAGTGGGCGACCCCGGGGACGGCCTGCGGATCGTCACCCGGGTCAACGGCGAGATCATGCAGGACGGCAGCACCGCGGACATGATCTTCAGCGTCGGCGAAATCCTGGCCTACCTGAGCGAGACGATGACGCTTTACCCAGGGGACCTCGTCGTCACCGGCACCCCCAACGGCGTCGGTTACGCCCGCACGCCACCGCGTTTCCTGTACCCGGGCGACGAGGTCACGGTCGAGATCGAACGCGTCGGATCCGTGCGCACGCCGATCGTCGCAGCGACGGGGGCGTCGTCATGACGGCGCGGCTGCACCGGATCGCCGACGCCCTGGCCTTCCAGCCCGAGGGGCATACCGGCGTGTCCCCGGTCCGGCTGACCGGCACGGCCCCGGACGAACCCATCAGCGTCGTACTGTCCAGCTACGAGCCAGGCGCCCATGCCGAACGGTCGCCGGTGGCCCTCGACACCGTCTACCTGGTCCTCACCGGGCGTCTGACGGTCAGCCTGGACGACGAGCAGGTCGAACTCGCCGGCCTCGATTCGCTGTTCCTGGCAGCCGGCTGCGTCCGCGCTGTCGACAACCTCACCGGCGAGCCGGCGAGCATGTTCGTCATACGGCCCAACGGATGACGACTACGTTCGCCCCGCTCGCCGGGGTCCTGGTGGTCGACCTGAGCCGGGCACTCGCCGGGCCGCACGCGGCCATGCTGCTCGGCGACCTCGGCGCCCGCGTCATCAAGGTCGAGGCGCCGGGCACCGGCGATGACACGCGCGCGTGGGGGCCGCCTTTCGTTCAGCCTGACGGGGGCGAGCGCGAGTCGACCTACTTTCTCAGCTGCAACCGCAACAAGGACTCGATCAGCCTCGACCTGAAGACCGCGCCGGACCTGGCCGTCCTTGCTGGGCTCATCCGCCGTGCCGATGTCCTGGTCGAGAATTTCCGGCCGGGCGTGCTCGGCCGGCTCGGCTTCGCAGCTGACCGTCTCGCCGAACTCAACCCCCGGCTCGTGACGCTTTCCATCAGCGGCTTCGGCCACGACGGCCCCGAATCCGGGCGGGCCGGCTACGACCAGATCGCGCAGGGCGAGGCCGGCCTGATGTCGCTTACCGGTCCGGACCCAGATCATCCGCAGCGAGTCGGCGTTCCGATCGGCGATCTGACAGCAGGGATATACGGTGCCTACGGCGTGCTGGCCGCCCTGCGTGAACGGGACCGGACCGGCCGAGGGCAGGTCATTCGAACCTCGCTGCTCGCGGCGCTGGTCGGCGTCCATGCCTTTCAGGGCACGGCCTGGACCGTCGCCGGCGAAGCCGGCCGCGCACAGGGCAACCGGCATCCCTCGATCGCCCCCTACGGGGCGTTCCGCTGCGCGGACGGCATCGTTCAACTCGCCTGCGGCAACCAGACGATGTGGCGGCGGCTGTGCGCGCAGTTCAGGCTCGACCCCGACGACCCCGACTACGCCACCAATACCAGCCGCCTCGAGCACATCGACGCGCTCACCGCGGAACTCGAGCGCTGCTTCGGCGACCTGGACCGCGACACCGTGCTCGCCCGGCTCGCCGAAGCCGGCGTCCCCGCTGGCCGCATCCGCGGTATCGACGAGGTCTACCAGTGGGAGCAGACCCGCTCGCAGCGACTCACGCTGAACGTCGAGCACGCGTCACTCGGCACCCTCACGCTCCCCGGGATGGCCGTGCGCACCTTCGAGATGTCCCCCGCCGGCGAGCTGGTCGAAAGCACCCGACGCGAACACGGCGCGCCACCCGTGCTCAACGCCGACGGTCCCGCCATCCGCGGCTGGCTGCGGTGAACGCCGCCGCGAGCGCGCCGGGAAACGGCATCAAGGCGGCGATCATCGATGCCCCCGGCGCCGATCCGTGGCTGGGCTCCGTCGTGTTGCCGCCGCGGATGTCCGGCAGCACTCTGGTCGCCGTGGCCGCGGCGCCACTGAACCCGCTGGACCTGGTCATCGCCTCCGGGGCATTCCACTCGGCCCGGCACGAAGCCCCCTACGTCCCG
>DAHWEX010000453.1 GCA_027326205.1 Actinomycetota bacterium | reverse complement strand
GGCGGGCGGCCGCGGGCGATGCCGGCGTTGGCGAAGACGATGTCGATCCGGCCGTGCTGGCCGGCCACGTGGTCGACGAGGTCGTGCACGGCCGTGCGGTCGCTGACGTCGACCGGCCGGCCCTGGACGAGGGGCGGCTCGTCCCTCGCCGGCTTCGGCAGCCCGGCGGCCTCGCGGGCGCGGAGCGCCGACTCGCCGAGCGACGTCACCGCGTCCTTCAGGCCGGCCTGGTCCCAGTCCGCGATCACCACCCGCGCGCCGGCGTCGGCCAGGATCGACGCGAACGCGTAGCCGAGGCCGGACGCACCGCCGGTCACCAGGGCCACCTGGTCGCGCACCGAGAACAGGTCGTCGACGACGCTCATGCGGACACCTCGCTGGCGCAAGCGGTCCGCATTCGCGGACGCGCTGTACGTGCCGGTTCGCTCGCAAGCTCGCTCATCTGCTGCCTGCCTCCCGCCCGGCGGCTCATGCGGACCGCTTGCGCTTGAAGAAGCGCTCGCGGTTGACCTTCGGGATCGTGACCGACGCGACCAGCGCGGCGCCGTAGAAGATCTGCTGGTAGTACGTCTGCGCGCCGAGCAGTTCGAGTCCGGCCGTGCCGGTCGCCAGGAAGTAGACCGCGATCAGGGCACCGAGCGCGTTGATACGGCCCGGCTTGATAGCGGTCGCGCCGAGGAAGACCGCCGCGTAGGCGGGGAGGATCAGGGCGCTGCCCGCTGTCGGGTCCACCGTGCCGTTGGTGCCCGCGTAGGCGATGCCCGCGATGGCGGCGATGCCCGCGCCGATGATGTAGGCCCAGGACCGCTGGCGGTTGACCCGGACGCCGCTCAGCCGGGCCACCTCGCGCGACTGCCCGATCACAAGAGCCTTCTGCCCGGTCGGCGTGAAGCTGAGCACGTACCAGACGACCAGGAAGATCGCCAGGCCGTAGTAGAACTCCAGCGGGATCGACAGGAACTCGTTCGTGAAGATCCAGTTCGACAGGTTGGTCGAGACGATGCCGACGCTGTTGGAGCCGGAGACGATGTAGATGGCGCCCTGGACGATCGTCATCGTGCCCAGCGTCACGATGAACGGGTCGTTGTCGAAGAACACCACGAAGAAGACGTTGATCAGGCCGACGATCATGGCCGCGCCGATCCCCGCCAGGCAGGCGAGGAGGACCGGCCAGTGGTGCTGGACGTTGAGCACGGCCAGCACCATCGCGGACAGCCCGAGGGAGGAGCCGAGCGACAGGTCGACGAAGTCGCCCACCACCGTCGGCAGGAGCACGGCCATCACCAGGATGAACAGCACCGCCTGGGAGCCGAGGATGTTGGAGAGGTTGCCGATCGAGAGGAAGGTGCCGGGAAGGTCTGCCCCGAACACGGCGACCATGATGGCGAACACGATGAGGATCGCGTAACGCTGGAGTCCCGTACGCCACAGTGATGAGGATGCTGATCGCTCCGCGCGGTGCTCCTCCCGTGCCTCGTCGACTGGAGCCGGCGCGCTCATGCATCCTCCCTGGTCTGCCGCAAGGCTGCGGCGCTGATAGCTTCCTCGGTCAGCCCTTCTCCGGCGAGCGTCGCGGTGTGCCGTCCCTGGGTGACCACGATCACCCGGTCGCAGACCTCCGCGAGCTCGCCGAACTCCGTGGTGACCCACAGCACCGCCATGTGGTGCAGCGCGGCGGCTGATTTCACGAATCGGTAGATGTCACGCCTGGCGCCCACGTCGACGCCCTGCGTCGGCTCGTGCAGCAGCAGCAGCCTCGGCCGGGCGAGCAGCCACTTCGCCATGAGTGCCTTCTGCTGGTTGCCGCCGGAGAAGGTCGACATCACGTTGCGCGCCCGGGGCGGCCGGATGAAGAACCGGTCGATGGCCTCGCGTGCGAGCGCGATGAGCTCGCCGCGGCGGAAGACGCCACCGCGGTAATGCTCGTCCTCGACGAGCATGACGATGTTCTCCCACAGCGTCAGTGACTGGCTCAGTCCCTGCACCGCGCGGTCCGCGGGGACGAGGGCGATGCGCTCCCGCACGCTGCGCACCGGGCTGAGCCCGCCGATGCCGATGGTCTCGGCGCCCAGGCGCAGCGTGCCGGAGGCGGCCGGCTGCGCGCCGAACAGCAGGTACGGCAGGTCCTCGGCGCCGGAGCCGATGAGGCCGGCCACCCCGAGGATCTCGCCGGCGGCGATCTCGAACGACAGGTCGTGCAGCCGCTCGTCGCTCAGGTGCCCGACGACCACGTCCTCGCCCGCCGCGGCCGCGTCGCCCGCGGACTCCATCGCCGCTACCGTCAGCTCGACCGCCCGCCGGTCTTCGACCGGGACCGCGTCCGGCGGCGCGCTCGCCGGCGCCCCGACGATGAGATCGACCAGTTCCTCCTCGCGGATGTCGGCGGTGAGCTCCTCACCGACCACCCGGCCGTCTCTGAGCACGACGACGCGGTTGGTGATCGCCCGGATCGCGGCCAGGTCATGCGAGATGAACAGCACCGCCGCCCCCTCGGCCACGACGGCCGCGATGAGGTCGAAGAGCCGGTCCACCTCCTCCTCGGGGAGGAACACGGTGGGCTCGTCGAGGACGAGCACCGAGTGCTGGTAGCCGCTTCTGGTGCGGTAGCGGCGGAGGTCCTCCGCGGCCCGGACGATCGCCAGCCGCGCCTGGTCGACCGGGGCCAGGTCGCCGGTCAGCCGGTCGAGATCCAGCGTGACGTCGTAGCGCTCGAGCACGGCCGCGGCTCTCCGGTGCTCCGCGATCCAGTTGATCGGCCGCCATGAGCGCAGCCCGCCGCCGATGCGCTGGCCGAGCGTCAGGTTCTCCAGCACGCTCAGTCCCGCCGCGAGCGCGAGGTTCTGGTAGACGAAGCTGAGTCCGATCTCGCTCGCCTGGCCCGGGGCCAGGGGCAGCGCGACCTCCGCGCCGCTCACGAACAGGCGCCCGCCCGGTTCCGGGTCGTAGACTCCGGCCAGCACCTTCACCAGCGTCGACTTGCCCGAGCCGTTCTGCCCGAGCAGCCCGACCACCTCGCCCTGGCCGATGCGCAGGTCCACCCGGTCCAGCGCCCGGTTACTGCCGAAATCCTTGGAGATGCCGCGCAGCTCAACCGCGGGCGGGGCCGCCGTCTGGTCGCCGGGC
>DAHWEX010000414.1 GCA_027326205.1 Actinomycetota bacterium | reverse complement strand
GCCCGGCGCGGCGCCGCGCACCGTCGCCTCGCCGCTCATGGGCCTTGCGCGGAACCGTACGTGATGCGGGCCGAGCCACTGGCGTCAGCGCCGCTGCTGGACGTGGCGGAGCGCGTCGGCCCCGTGCTGGAGAGCATGATGTTCGGGGAGGCGCAGCCCGGGCCCGGTTAAGGACCGCCAGGCCGGCGTGACCGTGGCCGATTTCGTCCCGCTGAGCCGCTCACGCTCGGCACCGCCGAGACGGTGAACCCGTCCGCGCGCCAGTCCTACCGGCTGGCCGGCGAGCCCTGGGCCAGCGCGCCCTCCGGCAGGGGCGGCGGGGTCCCGCCGAACTCGGGGCACAGCGCCTTGTGCCGGCACCAGCCGCACAGCTTCGACGGGCGCGGCCGCCAGTCTCCGGTGTCCCGCGCCCGGGAGATGGCCGCCCACAGCGCGTCGAGCTTGCGCTCGGTGGCGCGCAGGTCCGCCTCGTCGGGCGAGTAGCGCAGCACCTCGCCGTCGCCGGACAGGTACATGAGCTGCAGCATCCGGGGAATCACCCCGCGCAGCCGCCAGATCGCCAGCGCGTAGAACTTCATCTGGAACAGCGCGCTCGCCTCGTACGCCTCGAGCGGCACATTGCCCGTCTTGTAGTCGACCACCCGGATGTCGCCGGCCGGCGAGACGTCGAGCCGGTCGACGTACCCGCGCAAGGTCAGCCCCGACGGCAGCGCCGCCTCCACGTACCACTCGCGCTCCGCGGGCTCGAGCCGCCGCGGGTCCTCCAGCCGGAAGTAGCCGGCCAGGGCCGTGTGCGCGTCGGCCATGAACTGCCCGCGCGCCTCCTGCTCGGTGAAAAGCGCCGCCAGGCCGTCGTTGCCCCCGCACAGCCGCACCCACTCGGGCTCGAGCATCTCGGCCGCGACGGCCGGGGTCCGCTCGGCGGCGGGCCGGTCGAAAAGCCGCTCAAGCACCGCGTGCACCAGGGTCCCGCGTGCCGTCGCCGGGGTCGGCGGCTCGGGAATGCGGTCGATGACCCGGAACCGGTACAGCAGCGGGCACGTCATGAAATCCGACGCCCGCGAGGGCGACAGCGCCCGCCGCGTCCCCGGCGCGGTCCCCGCATCCGGCTCGTCAACCACGTTTTCGATGTCCACAGCGCAACCGTAGGGCAGCGCTCCGACTTTTTCGCAGTTTTCCGGCCGGCGCCCCGCTACGCCGCCGCCGGGCTGGCTGAGAGTTAGCCGTGAAATGCCCGGCGGAGCGCGGCGGAGACTGCCGCTGTCGCGAGATGCACGTAGCATCGGGGTGTGGCAAGTGGCCAGGATGAGCAGCCGGACAGGCACAGGCGGGGCCAGCACGGCCTGCTCGTAGCCCGGCCGTTCGGCATCCCCGTGTACGTGTCGCCGTACTGGTTCGTCATCGCCGGCGTCTTCGTCATCATCGACGCGAACCACCTGTCGGCCATGATCAGCGGCTATACCCGCTACATCGTCGCCGCCGCCTTCGTGGTGCTGCTTTACCTGTCCGTGCTCGTGCACGAGCTGTCCCACTCGGTCGTGGCCAGGGGCTACGGCCTGCCGGTCCGCCGGATCCTGCTGTACCCGCTCGGCGGCGTCTCCGAGATCGAGCGGGAGGCCCCCACCCCCGGCCGCGAGTTCGCGGTGGCCGGCGCGGGCCCCGCGCTTTCCCTGCTGCTCGGCGTGGCCTGCTGGGTCATCGCGCGACTGGTGCCCTACGGCGTCACCGGGCTGGTGATCAGGGAGCTGATGTTCGCCAACTTCATCGTGGGCGCCTTCAACCTGCTGCCGGGCCTCCCGCTGGACGGCGGCCGCATGCTCCGCGCCGTGATCTGGAAGCTCACCAAGCGGCCGACGTCCGCCACGATCGCCGCCGCCTGGGCGGGCCGTGGCATCGCGGTCGCGCTGCTGGTGATCCCGTTCTTCTTCAGCGGCCTGGTCGGCGGCGACATCGTCAGCATGATCTGGGTGCTGGCCATCGCCGCGTTCATGTGGACGGGCGCGACCCAGTCCATCAAGGCCAGCAAGTTCCGCGAGCGGCTGCCCGCCCTGCAGGCCCGCCGCCTCGCGCGCAAGGCCATCTCCGTGGCCGCGAGCACCCCGCTGTCCGAGGCGATCAGGCAGGCCGACGCGGCCGGCGCCCGCGCCGTGGTCGTGGTCGACCACGACAGCAAGCCGATCGCGATCCTCAACGAGGCCGCCGTCACGGCCACCCCGCCGCAGCGCCGGCCCTGGGTGGACGCCGGGTCGATGGCCAGGACCGTCGACCCGGGCCTCATCCTCAACGCCGACCTGCAGGGCATGGCCCTGCTCGACGCGATCCGCCGCTCCCCGGCCACGGAGTACCTGCTCGTGGAGTCCTCGGGCGAGGTCGTCGGCGTCCTCACCACCCGCGATCTCGACCAGGTCTTCGCGGGAGCCTGAATCCCAGTACCCTAACGCGGGTGAAGGCGAGAGTTCAGCGAGGTCCGTT
>DAHWEX010000400.1 GCA_027326205.1 Actinomycetota bacterium | reverse complement strand
ACCCGGCGGATCGTCACCTCCGAGCCCGCGACGTCGACCTTCCCGGCCAGGGTGAGCTGCGGCACCCCGAGGTGCTCGGCCACCATGGCCGGCACGATCCCGGTCCGCGCGTCGGTCGACTCCGAACCGAAGATGGCCAGGTCGAACCCCACCTGCCGCAGCGCCGCGGCCAGGGCCAGCGACGACGCCACCGCGTCCGAGCCGGCCAGCGCGTCGTCGGTTACCAGCACGGCCTTGTCGGCGCCCATCGACAGTGCCTTGCGGATCGAGTCCGCCGCCTTGGCCGGGCCCATCGACAAGATCGTCACCTCGCCGCCGTGGGCCTCGGCGATCTTCAGGGCTTCCTCGATGGCGAACTCGTCGAGGTAGTTGATGACCCCGTCGACCGCTGCCCGGTTCACCGTGTTGTCGCCGGGCACGAGCGACCGCTCCACCTCGGTATCGGGCACCTGCTTCATGCAGACGACGATATTCATATGGCGACGCTGCCCTTCCTGCGTAGTCGACTCCCAGCAGAAGTCTATGTTACTCGCCAGTAGCGCCGCTGGCCGCGCCGCCCCGCGTCACGGGACGGCGCGAGCTACGCGTTTGCGGCAGCGAGTTCGGCTGTCGCCACCACATTAGCGAGCGGCGTCGCCCGGGTCACCGGCCACACCCCCGCCGCGACGGGGCCGCCACTCAGCGGGAACTCAGTGGAAGAAGTGCCGGACACCGGTGAAGTACAGCGTGATCCCGGCCGCCTCGGCGGCCTCGATCACGAGGCCGTCGCGGATGGAGCCGCCCGGTTCGGCCACCGCGCGGACGCCCGCCTCGGCCAGGATCTCGAAGCCGTCGGGGAACGGGAAGAACGCGTCCGACGCGGCCACCGACCCGGCGGCCCGGTCGCCGGCCCTGGCCACGGCCAGCCGGGAGGAGTCGACCCGGTTCACCTGGCCCATGCCCACGCCGACCGACGCGCCGTCCTTCGCCAGCAGGATCGCGTTGGACTTGACCGCCCGCACCGCCCGCCACGCGAACGCCAGGTCGGCCAGGGTCGCGGCGTCCGCCGCCGCCCCCGCCTTGAGCTCCCACGCCGCCGGGTCGTCACCCGGCGCGTCGATCCGGTCCGCGGTCTGCGCGAGCATCCCCCCGGAAACCGGCCGGAATTCAAAGTCAGCCGATCCCGAACGGTCCGCGGTTCCACTGGCCTCGCCACCCGCTGCCCACGCGGGCGGGGCGCAGCGGAGCAGCCGGATGTTCTTGAACCGCCCGGTCAGGATCTCGATCGCCGCCGGGTCGAAGTCCGGCGCGATCACCACCTCGGCGAAGCTGGTCAGGATGTGCTCGGCCATCGCGTCGGTCACCGCGCTGTTGGCCGCGATGACGCCGCCGTAGGCGGACAGCGGGTCGCACTCGAGCGCCTTGGCGTAGGCGGTGGCGATGTTCGTGCCGATCGCGATGCCGCACGGGTTGGAGTGCTTGATGATCGCGACGCACGGCCCGGCGAAGTCGAAGGCGGCCCGGCGGGCCGAGTCCGCGTCCACGTAGTTGTTGTAGGACATCGCCTTGCCGTGCAGCACCGCGGCGCCGGCTATGCCCGCGTCGCCGGGACCCGCCTGCCCCGGTGCCGCCGTTGACTTCGCCTTGTAGAGCGCCGCCCGCTGGTGCGGGTTCTCGCCGTAGCGCAGCGTGTCGTCGCGCGTCCACACCTGGGCGATGAGGTCCGGCCAGCCGGTCTGGATGGCGACCTCGTCGGGGGCGTAGCTGGCGGCGAACCAGGCGGACACCGCCGCGTCGTAGGCGGCGGTGTGCGCGTAGGCCGCGGCGGCGAGCCGGCGGCGCTGCTCCAGCGTGAACCCGCCGTCCGCGATGGCCTTGAGCACCGCGTCGTACTGGGCGATGTCGGTGACGACCGCGAGGCTGCCGTGGTTCTTCGCGGCGGCCCGGACCATCGCCGGCCCGCCGATGTCGATCTTCTCGATGATCGCGTCGTGGTCCGCGCCGGAGGCCACGGTCTGCTCGAACGGGTACAGCGTCGACACCAGGAGCTGGAACGGCGCGATGCCGAGGTCGATGAGCTGCTGGTTGTGGTCCGGGTTCATCGTGTCCGCGAGCAGGCCCGCGTGCACCCGCGGGTGCAGGGTCTTGACCCGGCCGTCCAGGCACTCGGGGAAGCCGGTGAGTTCCTCGACCCGGGTGACCGCAAGCCCGGCCGCTTCGATCGCGGCGGCGGTGTTGCCGGTGGAGACCAGCTCCGCGCCCGCCTCGTGCAGCGCCCGGGCGAGCTCGGGCAGTCCCGTCTTGTCCCAGACGCTGAGCAGCGCGCGCCTGATCGGAATCCTGGTCATCTGCCGATCGTTACCTTCCTGTCGTCGCTGACGGACCAGCCCTCGCGGGCCATCCGGCCGACCGTGTCGACGAGCAGCGCGCGCTCGGCGACCTTGATGCGCTCGTGCAGCGTCGCCTCGTCGTCGTCATCGGCGACGGCGACCGCGGCCTGGGCGAGCACCGGGCCCGCGTCGACGCCCTCGTCCACCAGGAACACGGTGCAGCCGGTGATCTTCACCCCGTAGCTGAGCGCATCCCGCACCCCGTGCATGCCGGGGAAAGACGGTAGCAGCGCCGGGTGCGTGTTCAGGCAGCGCCCGGTGAACCGCGCGAGGAAGCCCTTGCCGACCAGCTTCATGAAGCCGGCGCAGACGATGAGGTCGGGCTGGTGGGCGGCGCACGCGGCGGCGAGGGCGTCGTCCCACGCGCCCCTCGTCTCGAAGTCCCGGACCTTGAGGGTGAACGTCGGGATGCCCGCGTCCCTGGCCCGGTCGAGGGCGGCGATGCCGTCGCGGTCCGCGCCGACCGCGACGACCGTCGCCCCGTAGCCCGGGTTCCGCGCGGCGTCGAGGAGGGCCTGCAGGTTCGTCCCCGCCCCGGAGACGAGCACGACCAGCCTGGCGTTCATGCCAGCCACCCTAACGGAAGCCGTTCCGCTCCTGCTCGCCGCCCTGAGCGCCAGGCGCCAGGCGCCAGGCCCATCGGGATTAACAGGCCG
>DAHWEX010000041.1 GCA_027326205.1 Actinomycetota bacterium | reverse complement strand
TCCGGATATACATGACCGCCTCGAGCCGGTCGAGTTCCTCGTCGGTCGGCTCGACATATTCGCGGTAGGCGTTGACGGCGGCATCGATCCGCTCCTGGTCCGGCCGGCGCGGGTTCCACGAACCCGTGCCCCAGATCAGGTAAGCGAAGTCGGCGAGGCGCGGTCCGCGCCCGGACGCCTTCCAGTTGATCGCGACCGGCCCCTGCTCGCTCAGGACGGCGTGATCGGGGGCGTGGAGGAGATTTCCGTGGAGCAGCCCTTCGGGAAGGCCGTGACCGTCGTCGGCCGAGCGCACCTGGTCGCGGAGCTGCTCGAATCGCTCTCGATCGGAGCCCGCGACCTTCGTATCCACGGCGTCGAGAAACGACAGGGCAGCCAGCAGGTCCTGACGCGGCCTGCCCTCACGGCTGGGGTCCTCGCCGCTGGCTCCGCCCGGGCGGTCGGCGGAGACGTCGTATGGCAGCGCGTGCAGCTTTCCGAGCAGGTCACCCATCATGGCGAACTTCGCGGCGCAGTCAGGGAGCCGGACGCCCTCAATGAATCGCGTCACGAGGACCGCGCTGCCGTCGAAGTCAGATACCGCATCGTCGGCCGCCAGGCGTTCCGCCGGATAGTCCTGCCGCTCCAGGAATCGAAGGATCGCGGCGTCGCCCTGAGCACCGGCACGCGGCCGGGCGGGGGGAAACGCGCGGGCAACCCACGGGCTGCCGTCCTTGCGGTCGATGCGGAAGACGTAGGTCTTGTGCACACTGAGCTTGGTCGCTGCGACCGGGTCAATGCCGTAGCGATCCCGCAGATGGGCGAGTAGCCGCTCGGCAACAGGCTCGTGGTGCATTCGCGCACCGAGATCCTCGAGATCCCTCAGCGCTTCGGTGTAGCGCTGCCCAGTCTGTTCGGCGTGCCGCCGGACAGCCTTCTTGAAGCTGGCGTTCCTGGTCATGGACAAGCCTCCCCTTGACACCCTCGTCCCCCAGCGACGCGGTGAAAGGAAGATGGCCTGTGACATTGACGACCGAGAGGGCGAATCCCCTTCGCTGACGGAACCCCGGCTGGGGCGGATATTCCACAGCTCGGCGACCGGTTGCCGCCTAGGCACACTCTTCCTGAGGCGCTCGGTCTTCGTCAAGCGCTGCACCCACGAGATGACACTGCGGGAAGTGCCGGGCAGTGAGGCGCGGACGACCAGGAGCGCTTTAGCCAATCCCGGAAGCGCGACCCGGATCGGAGGTAGCGCCCAGGATGCCCGGCTCCGTCTAGCGGCGGCACGGTTGCCGGTTTCCGCTGGTCAGGCGGCACAGGATGCGCAGCGGCGCCGGCAAGCCCGTAACGGGATTGAGACATTCATTTCATGCCGGGAAGTGACCCCTTTGTGCGGGGTAGCCCGGGCGAGAACCCCGGGCGGGTGGCATGCCTGTGGCCAGCCGCAGGCGGCCTGGTGCGGCGCCCTGGCGGGCAGAGCGCGGGCCGTCCAAGCCCTTGCCTGGCCGTCCGGCGCTACTCCTCGAAGAGGTCGCTGGCCTTGCCGACCTTGAACGCGCGGCGGAACCAGCCGTTCAGGGTGCCCAGGTCCGTGCACGACTCGATCAGCCCACGCGACTTGTCATCGACGTCGATGCCGCGCTGCTCGAAGACCACGAGGATGTCCTCAGCCTTGCCGAGGGCCTTGCCGAGGGCCTTGCCTTCAACGCGCCCTTCGGCGCGGAGCATCTCTGCGGTGGTCACGTACGCCTCCTCTGCGGCCGGGCCGAGCGAGGCAGCCAGGTCGCGCAGGTCTCCGACCGGGGCATCGCTCACAATTTCAATATAGGTCAGGATCGCGATGAACGCCTCTACGCCGCCGGGCTGGTCCAACACTGCGCGGAGCTTCCCGGACCGCGGTCGCAGCCTGGCGACGACCTCAGGATTGCCAGAGGCGTCCCTGAGCAGCACCAGGGTGATCTCCGCCAACGGGGTCAG
The DNA here is from genome assembly GCA_027326205.1 of Actinomycetota bacterium. Lineage (GTDB taxonomy): Bacteria > Actinomycetota > Actinomycetes > Streptosporangiales > Streptosporangiaceae > Trebonia. The sequence continues at coordinate 2,693 of DAHWEX010000041.1, read as the reverse complement.
GTGCCTGTCCTGCAGTTGCTGGTCATCGACGCCGGACAGGTCATCAAGCAGGAACTCGAACCGGGGCAGGTACGGTTGCGCCGCCTCCTTCGCCGCGGGGCCCAGGTCGATCACGTCCAGCAGTTGCAACGGGCCGGCCCACTGGCGCCTGCCGTGGTGCACCACCAACGGGATCACCGCCGGCAGCCGCCGGGCCTTGGGGTGCTCGCGCTCGTACTGGTCCCAGATCCGGGTCACGTACCGCAGCATGCGGTAGGCCATGAGCGGGTCGTCGCTGCTCTGGTGCTCGACCAGGACGTAGACGAACGCGTCATGTCCGTCCAGCGGCGCGGTGAACAGCAGGTCCGAGTGCCGCCACCGCAGTGATCCGTCGACGAAGCTGCCCGGCGCCGGGGCCAGCCGGCCCAGGTCCAGCCGCCCGGCCAGGTCCGGCGGCAGCACCGCGCGCAACTGGGACGCCGCGTTGGCCGGCACGCCGAAGACCCGCTTGAACACCGCGTCGTGCGGTGTGGGTGCGGGCTGGCCGCCCGGCGCCTTCCGGCCCGTGGACGGCGGGCCCTCACCGGGGCCAGGCTGATCCGCCATGACCGCACCGTGCAGGCAGCCACCGACATCCGGCAGCGCCCGCGCCCGCCGTCGCGGCCACGCCGGAAAGGCCCGCGGCACCCGCCCGGAAGCGCGACACGGCAGGCTCACCCGGCCGGGGACCACCCGGCGTCCGCTCACCACTCACGCGAAGACCTCCCCGAAACCACCACGGCGACTCGCGCGCCTCAGCCTGGCCTCGGGGCACGCGGGCGGTAGTAAGTCGAAGGCCGTCCAGCGCTTTGGCGGTCACGGTACGGGCCATCCAGGTCTTGAGACGGTCGACGTCAACCTGGCGCGCCGTGTCGTACACCTGATCGGACACGCCCTCAGGAAGCGAGCCGAACCTGACGGTCAGCACGTGCACGAGCACCTGAGCGTAGCCCTCAGCGCGGCCTGCGATGAAGCCCTCCGTGCGGCCCTCAATGAAGCCGTGAAGGAAGCGCATCTCTTCGGTGGCCACATACATTCTCCCCTGCGTCCAGATACATCCGGGCCAGCGAAGCGGTCATCCAGCCCGTAGCGACCAGACGGCAGATATCACTCCGTGACGACCAGTCCATACTATACACGAAACGTGTCGACTACATGTTAGGCAGCACAGCCTGCCCGACCCTCAGCAGCCGGCGAAACAGAATGGCGTTGCTGTCATCTCAGGGCTGTCGGCGGCCAGTCGCCAGTTTCCGCACGTCAGGCGGCATGGGATGCGCACCGGTGCCGGCAACCCCATTACCGGGTCGTAACGTTCATTGCTCGGGTGCGGTTGCCTGACCGGCGGGATACTGGCCCTGGCCAGCGCTGCGGTGCGCCACTTTCCCGAGGCTGCCTGGCGTTCCTGCGCACAGGACCTGCCGTCATCGGCTGCCGCTGGTGCGCGGCCCAACCGCTGGCGCCAGATACGGGCATGACACAGGGAAGTCGGCCGCTCAATGCCCAGGGCCGCGTCGCCACGGTGCGGGAGAGCCTGGGAGTAGCCGACTCCGTCCTGTCTAAGCACGTACGGGTCCTGCACGAGGCCGGCTACGTCGACGTGCACAAGTCCGCCTGCGGATCGCGGGTGCGGACCAGCCTGTCCCTGAGCGTGGCCGGGCGGGCGGCGTATGACGGGCACGTCGCCGCCCTGCGGGCAATCGTCAGCAACGAGGGCTTCCGCGCTCATGCCCGCCGGGGCGACGGGCTCGCCCAGCCGCATGGACCAGAAGGAACCCCGGTCCATGCGTGAGGACGACCGGCAGCGGGCCACCGAGTTCGTGAAGGAACTCTACGCTGCCGGCGCGATCGACACGGACCGGCTGGATGCCAGTGTCGCGGAGTTGCTGGCGGCCAGATCCGAGATCGAGCTGGCAGGACTCGGCACCGGTCTTCGAGGACTCGGCGCACCGCGACGGCCATCGGGATCGTGCTCGGCCTGCTGTACCTGTTCCCGGTTCCCGGCCTGGACATCACCGGCCCGGGCTGACACCGGCACCGGCACCGGCACCGGCAGCAGAGACCAGTTCGCTGGTCCGCCGGCTCCTGAAGGGTTGGTAATCCACCGCTGACCTGCGGATGGAGGTACTAACGCAGGGTGCTTGGCGGGCAGGAAACCGTGGCCTTGAACTCGGGGTGGGCACCGGGAGCGGGGTCGGTGAACCGGCAGCCGCACAGCGGCGATGCAACCGGCTTCGGGTTGAGGATGTTGTCGCCGGCGGCCCGCTTCCCGGTGTCGATCCACGACACGAGGGCGGAGAACGCGGACGACAGCTCGCTGGTCGTGTAACCGCAGTGCGTGACTTCGCGGATGGCCCGGTCCACGAACAGGCCGCCCTGGCCGTGCGCCACCATCATGGCGTCGTACTGCTGGTCCATGGAGAACGGGACGAACAGGTCCCCGATCCCGTGGACCGACAGCACCGGAATGCCCGGGTCGCCGTGGATCACGGGCAGCTCCGCAGGCGACAGGGGGTCGGCCGAGGAGGTGGCCGTGACTGGTACCCGCAGCACGGCGCGGTTGAGTGCGATCTCACGTGGCAGGTTGCGCAGCGGATTGTCGCTGAATGTGTAGAAGGTGTGCTCGTTGCCGGCCACGCTGCCGTTGGCGAAGCCCAGGGTGCCGCCGTTGAGCCCAG
>DAHWEX010000375.1 GCA_027326205.1 Actinomycetota bacterium | reverse complement strand
AGCGCGGGCGACGGGAGGTCCGTCACCGCGTTTGCACCGGGTTGCTGAGCGTGCCGATGCCGGAGATCGTGACCTCGATCCGGCCGCCGAGCGTGGTCAGGTTGACGTTCTGCACGGCCCCGCCGCCGGCCGGCGAGGCCTGGAGCGCGGTGCCCATCGCGATGATGTCGCCGGGTTCGAGCGTCTGGTACCCGGACATGAAGGAGATCACGTCCGCGACCTTGTGCGTCAGGTTCCGGGTGGAGTCCTCGGTGACCACCCGGCGCTCGTGCACGCAGGTGACGGTGAGCGCGTGCGGGTCGGGGATCTCGTCCGCGGTCGCGATCCACGGGCCGATCGGGCCGAAGCCGTCGGTGCCCTTGTACCGCCCGGAGTAGGTGACCCAGGTGTCGGCGTACTCGATGCCCTCGGCGCCGTCCTGCCTCGGGTGGATGGCGCGGTAGTGGAACGTGTCCTCGGCGCGCATGGTGGGAGACGTGAGGTCGTTGATGATCGTGTAGCCGAAGACGTAGCTCATCGCGTCGTCGCGGGAGATGTCCGCCCCCGGCGCGCCGGCCGGGCCGGCGCCGATGACCACGGCGAGCTCGGGTTCCGGGTGGACCCGGCCCCATTCCTTCTTCAGCCGGATGGGCCGGTTGTGCCCGAGGAGGGACGTCGCGGGCTTGTTGAACGTGGCGGGATGAGCGGGGCCGCTCATGATCCGGCTGGCGTTCGCGCTGTTGTTCAGCGCCACGCAGATGACCTTGCCCGGCCGGGGAACCGGGGGAAGCCAGGTCAGGAAGGCGACCGGGACGGCCTCGCCGGCCCCGTCCTCGAACCCCCGCTCGACCTCCGCCCGCGCCGCCCCCCAGTCCTCGATCAGGTCCGCCATGGTCAGACCGGGGTACAGCACGACCGCGTGCCCCGCGTCCGCCGCCACCGCGATCCGCTGCTCGCCGTCTACGCTGACCGTGCCTAGCTTCATAAGCTCGCCTCCGCCCCCGGTTATAGCGGCAAACGCCCGGGATGGGTAGACACCAGTGTGCCGCAGCCCCTGCGGCACCGCCCGCCGGCCCTTCGCCGGGCGCACCAGTGGCAGCGCTTGCTCCATGAGACGGTGACCCTCAAGGTATAGCCACGAGGTTGGATTGGCCCGCTGCGGAAATGGCGGAATAAATAGCTTGCGGTGGCTTGTTATTACTCTTATCGTTGCAGACATGAGGACGACGCGAGAGCAGGAGGAGGCGAACACGGTGCGAGCGAATCTGAAGTCAGAGATCCAGGGCAGACGCGACCAGCAGGCGAATGCTCGAATTGAACGTGCCCACCTGTGGTCGCGACCGAGTTGCTCCGGCATGTCCTTGCGCCTAGGCACCTCGTATGCCTCTGGTGCCGGGTTGGTTCCTGTGTAACGCCTGTCAGGCGATAGCCAGGCACCGCCCGCGGGGATACCTGACGGGCGGTTTTTCTTTGCCTTGACTTCCTTTCCTTGGGACGTAGTTAAACGGCAGAACAGCGGTCTCCAAAACCGTTAATTCAGGTTCGAATCCTGCCGTCCCAGCGTGCCTCCTAGCAGGCCTGTTTATTGAGAATTCCATAGCGTGAGCACCATATTGGCAGGCGCACCAGGCCTGCCCCGCCGTCGCGCCCGCCCCTGGCCTCCCCAGCGGATCAGGGCGCGGCGGCCCTGGGCTGCTAGCTCAATTGGCAGAGCAACTCCCCTGCAAGGAGAAGGTTTCCGGTTCGACTCCGGAGTGGTCCACCGCGCCTGCTGGCGCTACGGGATATCGCGTAAGGGTTTTAGCGCACCGCGCCTGGGACGCGGCAGACAAGGTTCGAGTCCTTGTATCCCGACGCACGGCTCTTTAGCTCAACAGGAAGAGCGTTCGACTGAAAACCGAGAGATCCCTGGTCGGTTCAGGGGGGAGCCCCCGTGCCGTGCTCGTCTACCGGGAAGACCCAGTCCTCCAAACTGGTCAGCAGGGTTCAACTCCCTGGTACGGCTCCACGCGCCGCTAGCTCAACGGTCAGAGCGACGGATTCTTAATCCGCAGGTTCGGGGTTCAAATCCCTGGCGGCGCACGCGGAAGTGAAGGCAACCGGAAGACCTCGCGAGCCCAAACCTCGCGGCATGCGCGTTCGAATCGCGTCTTCCGCACGCAATGCCCATTCGTTCAACCGGCAGGACGGCGCGCCCTGGACGCGCTAATCGTGGTTCGAATCCACGGTGGGCAGCGACGCCGCCGCGCACGGCTGCGGCTCCGCTTTCGTACAGCGGACGGCCCGGGTCGGCACCGGGCGGCGGCTTCCTTACGCTCGTGCCGCAACTGGTAGACGGGCACGGTTGAGGGCCGTGTTTTTGCGGGTTCGAATCCCGCCGAGCGTACTTGCATCGCAGATCATGCCTTCGTAGCTCCAGCGGTAAGAGCGCCGCTCCGGTACAGCGGAGGTCCCGAGTTCGAATCTCGGCGAAGGCTCCATTCAGGCGTGGCGTGGCGGTAACGCGCCACCCTCCCACGGCGGAATCGGGGTTCAGTTCCCCTCGTCGCTTCATGTGACCGTAGTGTCAGCGGTAAGCACGCGACCTCGCCATGGTTGCAGGGCCGGTTCGAATCCGGTCGGTCACTCTCGCCCTCGCGGGCGTAATGCGCCGGTGGCGTAATTGGCAGCCGCGCCGGTCCCAGAAGCCGGTGCCTTCGGGCGTGCGGGTTCGACTCCCGCCCGGCGCACTTTGGAAGGTGAACCGGCTAGGAGCCGGGCTCCGTTGCTAACGGATGCGCGGTTCGCCGTGCCGTTCGAGTCGGCCGCCTTCTGCTAAGGAGGATGAACCAGCCAGGCGGCTGGCCCCGGCCGGAAACCGGGCGGCTGTGCGAGCAGTGGCGTTCGAGTCGCCCGTCCTCCTCCATCCCCTTGTCTGTTGTCTGTCCGCACTAGGTTGGGGAACTGCATCGTGGAGAGTGATCCCGCCGGGGCGCGGGGGCCGCTTCGAAGGCGGATCGGCGTACGCGCTGGGGATCGTGCCCTCCGCTCTCCGCTCTGGAAGACGCGCCGCCGGCGCGGCAGTGGGCTTTGAACACCCGCGGCGGTCCTGTGTGGCCGCGGGGCTCGACACCTCCGTCTTCCGCTGGCCACGACCCAGCCGGTCGAAGGGGCTTCGCGGCACCGGCACGGGTCATGATCGCGGGTCAGGCGCGCCCGGCACCGCAAGGGACGGGGGTACCCGGCGGGCATTTGCCTCATCCGGGCCTTAAACGCTCCCGGGGACCGGTCACGGGGCAAGATCGCGGGTCATCCACGGCGAATAGCGCCGTGGATGACCCACGATCCCTGGAAGATACCTCCAGGGGGTATATTGTCGTGGCGTTGGCCGGTTAAAGATTCGAGTAACATGCCGGCACCCTTGGTGAATAGCTAAGCCCGGACAGTCTAGATAATTACCGGCATTTTCCGATTTTTCGGACATCGCCCCAGCCTATGATCACGGAAACTTTGCTTTTCGCGGAAGCTTAGTGC
>DAHWEX010000037.1 GCA_027326205.1 Actinomycetota bacterium | reverse complement strand
GCCGGATATGACCATCTCGGTCGCGGTGGCCGACGATCAGGCGCTCGTCCGGGTCGGGTTCTGCGGGATCATCGCCGCCACGCCCGGGCTCACCGTGGTGGGCGAGGCCGCCAACGGCGCGGAGGCCGTCAAGGTCGCGCGGTCCGCGAAGCCCGACGTGCTGCTGATGGACGTGCGCATGCCCGTCCTCGACGGCATCGAGGCGACCAGGCAGATCACGTCCTCGCCCGACTCGGCGGCGGTCCGCGTGATCATCCTGACGACCTTCGACCTCGATGACTACGTCTTCGGCGCGCTGCGCGCGGGTGCGAGCGGCTTCCTGCTCAAAGACACGCTCCCGGAGGACCTGATCACCGCGATCGGCGTCGTCGCGGCGGGCGAGGCACTCCTCGCCCCTAGCGTCACCCGCCGCCTGATCAGCGAGTTCGCCAGGATCCCGGCACTGGGCGAGCCCGGGCCTGCGAGTCCCGGCCTGCCGACGTACGGCGGCGGGACCGCGACCCGCACGGGCGTGCCCCAGCCGGCCGCCGGGCCGCGCGGGGAGAGGGTCCGCGCGGACAAGGTCACCGCCCTGCTCACCGACCGTGAGTGCGAGGTGCTGCGCCTCGTCGCGGCCGGCATGTCCAATGGCGAGATAGCGGATCACCTGCACATCTCCCCCGCCACCGCTAAGACCCATGTCGCCCACCTGCTGACCAAGCTAGACGCCCGCGACCGCGTCCAGCTGGTCATCATGGCCTACCAGGCCGGGCTGGCCCACCCCGGTCGCTGACACCCCGGTCGCTGACCCCGTAGGCGTCAGCTGCCGGGGCAGGCGGTCATCCCGGCAACGGCCTCTTACCGCTGCGGCTGGTACCGCCGGCGCGGCCGGCGCCGGCCGGAACACCCGGGAAACGCGTTGCTCCGCCGCCAAGAGCCAGCTGGCCGTGGCGGCGGAGCAACGATCCGTTCGGTATGGGCTTTCTGGGTCTCGGCTTTGACTTGTGCCGCGCTAGTGGCTGAAGTGGCCTCGGTAGTACTCGAAGACGAAGCCGATCGCCGTGAGCAGCAGCGCCATCACGCCGATCAGGACCATCCACCAGCCGATCGCGAAACCGAGCGCGGTGAACGCGGCGGCGGCGGCGACCCAGAGCGGCCACCAGCTGTGCGGGCTGAAGAAGCCGAGCTCGCCGGTGCCCTGGATGATCTCGCCCTCGTTGTCGTCCTCCGGGCGCATGGGCATCCGGCGGCCGGTGAACAGCAGGTAGAACCCGGCGAGCAGGGCCAGGCCCACCGACAGCGCCAGCGCCGCGGTGCCGGTCGGGTCATACGACAGGTACCAGTAGACGATGTCGGCACCGATGAAGAAGACACCGCAGCCCAGGAAGAGCCAGCCTTCGACCTTCATGTGAGATACACGCCCCTACTACTTCTTCGCTGCGCTGAGCGCGGGGATGGTCTGTTCGACGCCCTTGGACGCCACGCCCGCCTTAATGTGCGGGTAGTGCAGCTCGAAGGCGGGGCGCTCGGACCGGATGCGCGGGATCCGGTAGAAGTTGTGCCGCGGCGGCGGGCAGGAGGTGGCCCACTCAAGCGAGGAGCAGTAGCCCCACGGGTCTTCCTCCGTGACCTTCTGGCCGTACCTGGTGGTGACGTACACGTTCCACAGGAACACGAGCACCGACGCGGCGAGCAGCCACGAGCCGACCGTCGAGATGATGTTCAGCGTGGTGACGTCGCCCGGCAGGAACGGGTAGTTCGCCGTGCGCCGGACCTGCCCCTGGACGCCCGCCCAGTGCTGGACGAGGAACGTCATGTTGAAGCCGATGAACAGCAGCCAGAACTGGAACTTGCCCATCTTGCTGTTGAGCATCTTGCCGGTCATCTTCGGCCACCAGAAGTACAGCCCCGCGAACATCTCGAACAGCACGGTGCCGGCCAGCACGTAGTGGAAGTGGGCCACCACGAAGTAGGAGTCGGAGACCGCGAAGTCCATCGGCGGGGAGGCCAGGATGATGCCGGTGATGCCGCCGAACAGGAACACGATGAGGAAGCCGATCGTGTAGAGCATCGGCGGCTCGAAGCTGAGCTGGCCCTTCCACATGGTGCCCGCCCAGTTGAAGAACTTCACTCCGGTCGGAATGGCGATGAGCAGCGTCATGAACGAGAAGAACGGCAGCAGCACCGCGCCGGTGGTGAACATGTGGTGCGCCCACACCGTCATCGCGAGGCCCGCGATCGCGATCGTGGCGGCGATCAGCGTCTTGTAGCCGAACAGCGGCTTGCGGCTGAACACCGGCAGGATCTCGGTCGCGATGCCGAAGAACGGCAGCGCCAGGATGTACACCTCGGGGTGCCCGAAGAACCAGAACAGGTTCTGCCACAGGATCGCCCCGCCGGAGTTGGCGGCGAACACCTGGGCGCCGAGCCGCCGGTCTACCTCAAGCACGAGCAGCGCCGCGGCCAGCACCGGGAAGGCGAGCAGCACCAGGATCGAGGTGAGCAGCGCGTTCCAGGTGAAGATCGGCATCCGGAACATCGTCATGCCCGGGGCGCGCATGCAGAAGATCGTGGTGATGAAGTTGACGCCGCCGAGGATCGTGCCGAACCCGGACAGGGCCAGGCCCATGATCCACATGTCCGCGCCGATGCCCGGGGAGTTGGTCGCGCTGGTCAGCGGCGCGTAGGCGTACCAGCCGAACGCGGCCGAGCCGCCGGGGGCGAGGAAGCTGCCGAGCAGGATCAGCCCGCCGAACAGGAACAGGTAGTAGCTGAGCAGGTTCAGCCGCGGGAAGGCCACGTCGGGCGAGCCGATCTGCAGCGGCACGAGCTCGTTCGCGAAGCCGACGAACAGCGGCGTCGCGAACATCAGCAGCATGAGCGTGCCGTGCATCGTGAACATCTCGTTGTAGATCTGGTCCGACATGAACGTGCTCGTCGGGCTCATCAGCTGGATGCGGATGAGCAGTGCCATGATCCCGGCGCACAGGAAGAAGAAGAACGACGTGATCAGGTACATGTGCCCGATGATCTTGTGGTCCGTCGAGGACAGCCACCCGGCCAGCACCGAGCCCTTGCTCTGGGTGCGCCTGGCGCGAGCGGCCGCCCGGAGCGCTGCCGGGTTTTCTAGGGTCGTCACTGGGTGCTCCCTGAGGCCGTCTGCTGGATCGCCTTCTGCTGGCTGATCCATGTCTGGAACTGCGCAGGAGTCACGATCTTCAGCGTGAATAGCATCCTGCTGTGGTAAAGGCCGCACAGCTCGCTGCAGTGCCCGGTGAACGTCCCGGTCTTCGTGGCCGTGATCGAGAAATGGTTCGGGTGGCCGGGGATGACGTCCCGCTTGAACAGGAACTCCGGCACCCAGAACGCGTGGATCACGTCGGGCGAGGTGAGGTTGAACTCCACTGACTCGCCGACCGGGATCTCCAGCAGGGGCATGGCCGCCTGGTTCTGGGCGTCCGTCAGCCGCGGGTTCCACATGGCCCCGTCGGTGTTGACGCCGTACCCCGGGTAGTTGAAGGCCCACGACCACTGGAAGCCGGTCACGTTCACCGTCACCTGCGGGTGGGCAGGGATGGCGTCGATCGTGTTCTCGTCCTTGGCGGTGTAGTAGAACAGCACCGCGATGAGCACGAACGGGATCACCGTGTACAGGATCTCGATGGGCATGTTGTAGCGAACCTGCGGCGGGAGCTTGTCACCGCGCTTGCGGTGGAAGATCACCGCCCAGATGATCATGCCCCACACAACGGCGCCGACGAGCAGGCCGGCGATCCACGAGCCCTGCCAGAGGGACAGCGTGATCGCGCCCTGGGTGGTCACCGGGTTCGGGAAGCCCATGCGGGTGAAGGTGTCGTTCGGCGAGCACCCGGCGAGGGCGAGCAGCAAGACGGCAAGCGCGCCGACGCGCACCGCGTTAGCCCGGCGGCTGCGCGGGGCTCGCGAGCGCTGGCCAGTGCCCTGCGGATCCGGGCCAGCGCCGCAGGATCCAGGGCCGCGCCCGCCTGGCGCGGCCTGCCGGCGAATCAGAGTCAAAGGAGCGCCTTCCCAACAACGTCGCCCGGCCGCCTGTTATCTCCTTCAGGCGCCGGTCTCCGGTCTTCTACAGCGTGTCGTGCAAACAGTATCGCGCGCCGCAGCGTGCTCGCAGGGGACCCCCGGCGTTCGCGTCATCCGTCCTCGCGCCGGACACTCCGCGCGGTGAGGCCAGCTCTTTCCGCATTCAGGCGCGTAGCCGGGCACGGCAGGGGGCACTATGGACGTGTGAGGGCGATCGCAAGGGGGAGGGCCGGATGAGCCGTTCATGGCTGGGCAAGCCAACCGGCCGGCACGCGGCCGGGCCACGCGGGCGCGCGGGCAGGGCCGGGCAGGCCCCGGTCGCGCCGGCGCCGTCTCCCCCGCCTGCCCCGGGCCAGCCGGGCCAGCCGCCGGCCGACCAGTCGCAGGCGGACTGGGCGCAGGCGGACTGGGCGCAGGCCGGCGCTCCGCTGCTCGGCGCGCCGACGATGGCGGAGGCCCCGGTGCCGCCGCTGGCCTCCCCGGTCACCGACGAGGCGCGCGCCGCCACGGCGGGCGCCCCGTTGCCCGGCTACGTGCCGCCCGGCGCGGCGCCGCTGGTCACCATCGACGCGATCGGCCGCAAGTGCCCCATCCCGATCATCATGCTGGCCGACCAGATCCGCGACGTCCCCGTCGGCGGGGTGATCGCGGTGCTCGCCGACGACCCGGCCGCCTACTCGGACATCCCGGCCTGGTGCGGGCTCAAGTCCCATGACTGCGTCTTCCGCGCCGACCACGCGCCGGGCTGGTCCTTCGGCATCCGCCGCCGGTACTGACCATCATCCCGAACGGCCTGATGTTCCACGCCGCCCGCATCATTTCCCGCTGTTACCGCCCGTCGCGCGGAGGGCAGGGCTAGGCGCGCTTGAAGCGGTCCATCAGGCGGGGGTCCGATTCCCACCAGGGACGGCCTTCTTCGTCGGCGTCGTCCGCGCTGACCGTTACCGCGGTCGCGGCATCGTGCGCGGCATCGCCGCCGCCGGCTGCGCGGGCCGCCGCGCGAGCGGCGTCCCGCGCGTCGAGTTCGGCGTCGATCGCCGCCGCTTCCCGCTTGTCCGCACGCATCATCTGGACCAGTTGCACGCCAAGGAACGGCAGACCGACGAAGTCGCCGAGGACCCAGATGATGCCGCCGCCGATGACCTGGGCGGTGGCCAGGCTCGGGCCGTAGGGATAGCCGACCGCGTGGTAGTGCGCGGCCCCGAGCAGGGTCTGGTCCGCGATCACGGCGATGCCGAAGAAACCGTCGCCGACCACCTCGGCCGTGGCGATCCACATCCCGACGCCGTAGGGGTACTCCCTGGGCACCGGGTCGACGCGCAGCAGCGTCCAGAAGAACGCGTACCCGGGGGCCATCAAGACGAGGTACGTCACCTCGCGCACCGCGCCGCTGTAGAAGAACTCCGTGTACCAGGACGTGAAGTACATGATCATCGGCACCGCGACGAGCAGCAGCGTGGTGACCGCGGGGAACATCACGACCTTGGCGGCCCGGCTGCGGACCGCCCGCTCCACCGGGCGCCCGGCCCGCGGATAGGCCTCGATGAGCAGCGTGAGCGGCTTGCCCATCGCGAGGAACAGCGGCGACACCAGCACGAGCAGCACGGTCTGCGTCGCCCTGGCGTAGAACAGGACGCTCTCGTAGGCGCCCGGCCACGCCATCGTCGCGATCGCCCAGAACCCGAGGCCGAGCGCGATGAACGCGAACGTCCGCCCGTTCCCCCACTGTCCGCCGTTCTTCCTGACCCTCCGCACCCCGGCGAGGTACCAGACGGCGG
>DAHWEX010000366.1 GCA_027326205.1 Actinomycetota bacterium | reverse complement strand
GTTCTTCGGCCTGGGGAAGAGCACGGCTGCGGCGTGGGCGGACGTCACCCTGGTTGGCCTCGTGACGCCGGTGATGGTGTGGCGGATCGTGGTGTGGGTGCGGGAGAGGGCTGGGCGTGGGCGTGTGCCGGGTGCCGGGGGGCGGCCTGGTGGCGGGTAGGTGCTGTGGGTGTGGCGGGAAGTTTCCGCTGTCCGCCTTGACACGCGTTGCAAAACCTGACAGTATCAGTGGTGTCAGCAAGGCAACCGAACGGAGAACAAGATGAGCAACACGACGGCAGCGAAACTGGCGAAGATCGCGAAGGCCAACGCCCACCTGAGCACCCGCGACCTGCGGGACCTCCTGATGGAGTTCGAGGCCGACGGCATCACCGCCAGCCGCCTGGCACAGCAGCACACCGCCTAGCGCACAGCAGACAGCAGGCCCCCGGGAAACCCCGGGGGCCTTTTCGTTTTCCCCGCCCAGCCGGCTATCGGCCTCAACGGCACCGCCCGGGACGTCAGTGGCACCCGCTGACCACCCGAGCGGGCCGCACTAGAACACGCGGCAGGGGCGGGCAGACTGGCACGCGTTATACAAGGCGTCCTCCGCCGCGTCCCCGTTCACGCCCAGCTCGCCGGCGAGGAACGCGACGGCATCCCCCCGTGACATGCCACCGGTGCTGGCCTCCACGCGGCCACGCCACGCCCTCACCCGGAACGTGGTGCCCTCATCACCGTCGAGCCGCTCCACCTCGCACCGGTCCGGGCCGGCGAACGCCCCCTGGTTGTCACCGAGCGACTTGTAGACGGTCGGCCGGCTGATACCCATCATCGCCGCGACCTGCGTGACCTCCATCCCCGCCAGCCACGCGCGCAGGATCAGGCGGTCCCGCTCACCGTCCAGGGCCTCCTTGCGCCGCCGCCAGTCACGCATGCTGGCTTGCGCCTCATCACGCGTCATCAGTCCTCCAGGCCCATCTCGGTGCGGGCGATGCCGATCCAGTCGCTCAGCTCGCGGCGGCTCATGGCCTGGAACCGGTCCCGGGTCATACCGGGGAACAGGGTGCCCTGGTCCTCCCACCGGTCCGCGAGGGCGAGCGCGTAGCTGACCTGGCTGCCGGTGGGCTCCTCGCGGCGTGCCGCCCGGATGGGGCTGGGGGCGGCGGGTGCCGGGCTGATGCGGCTGGCCTTCAGGCGGGCGACCGGGTTGCGGGGTGATTCCCTTGAGAGCCTGTCCGTGAGGGGGCAGCTGGCGCTGCGCGCGAGGTTGAGGCGCATCTCGATTCCGGTGATGACGCCGTCGCGGACCAGGAACGCGTCGAGGCGGCCGACGAGGCGCCGGGCGGTGCCGTCCTCGAAGTCGTAGTTGATGATGATCTCGTCTCCCCGGCGGGCGTCGCGCAGGGCCTCTGGCCGGGTCAGGTTCACGTTGCTGCTCATGAAAAGAACTATACACGTAAAGACGTTTACACGCAAGGCGATTGCCACACCGCCACGCACGCAACGGCCGCCACCAGCCAGCCAGCACCACCGGGAAAACGAGAAGGCCCCCGGACACGCCGGGGACCTTCTCCGCTCAGGCCGGGCGCCCCGGTGGCTCCCACCCGCCGATCGCATGCCGGTAAGCGGCATCAGCCGCATCGAACGCGGCGCTCTCCTCACGCCCGTCACGGCCCTCGCTGCGCGCCTGAAAGAACGCCGCCATGCAGCGCGTCACCTCACGGTCGAACGCGGCCAGGTCCGCCTCGCTGATCATCCGCGCCCGCTCCACCGCCTCGCCGATCACGGCCCGCACCGGGCGCCCCTCCCGCGCCGCGATGTCGTCAAGCCACCCGGCGGTGTCCTGACGCGGCCGGAACGCGATCGGGTTGCGGCGGTGCCGGTCGCCGCTGCGGTCAGCCATCGGCCCGGCTTGTCGCGACGGCGCGCAGCTCGGCGACGGTGACGACCGCCGGGAGGCTGGCCGGGTCGTTTCCCCACTGCGCGGCGATGCGCTCAAGGACCGGCTGCCCCCATGCGGCGTGGTCGCGGGCGTAGCCGAGCGTGTTGCCGGCCTTGAGGGCGCTGATCTGCTCTGAGCAGTCGGCGGAGTCGGCTGGCTCGGGGAGCGCGAGGGTGAATGCCAGCTCGGGGAGCTGCCGGCCGCGTACGTCGAGGTACCAGGTGTCGGCGTCGGGGCTGCTGTTGGCCTGGAGGACGTCCCAGTCGGTGATGCCTGGCGTGCCGTGGCGGCCGAATGCCTGTGCGGCTGCGAGGGCCTTGCGCTGGAGTTCGGCGCGGAATCCGGCTTGCTTCTCGGTTGGTGGCTTGTTCATCGTGCTGTCCTCTCCCCTTGTGGTGCTACCAC
>DAHWEX010000035.1 GCA_027326205.1 Actinomycetota bacterium | reverse complement strand
GGCGCGGCCGCCGGGCTTACCGCCGGCGGCCCGCGGCTCGCGATCCGCGCGCTGGCCGCCACGGCGGCCGGCCTGCTGGCGGGCTGGCTGCTCCAGCGCACGGCCCGCCGCCGCCTCGGCGGCACCACCGGCGACGTCTTCGGCGCGATCGTCCAGGTAAGCGCCGCGACAACGCTGGTCATCGCGGCGCTGATCCCCTGACGCGGCCCAGCGGCCCAACGGCCCAGCGGCGCCTGAAGTACCCCGGGGGGCCCGCGGCCGGCGCATCCGGGCGGCGCATCCGGGCGGCGCATCCGGGCGGCGCATCCGGGCGGGGAGCAGAGAGGAACGGGGCGGACCGGGCGGAGCACGCGCCGTTCTGGATAATCGGAGGCGTGGACTTTGCGATCACGCATGATGAGTATGGAGTCCCGCAGGTGCGGGGAGAGACCGCGGCGGACGCGTGGGCCGGGATGGGGTACGCGTGCGCGCAGGACCGGCTCTTCCAGCTGGACTACGACCGGCGGCGGGCATGCGGGCGGTGGGCGGAGATCGCCGGGTCCGCGGCGCTCGGCGCGGACGTCCTCGCGCGGCGGCTCGGGCTCGCCGCCGCCGCGCAGCGTGCGGTCGCGGTGATGTCGCCGCCGGTCAGGGCGGCGTTCGAGTCCTACGCCGACGGCGTCAACCAGGCGGTCGCCGACGGGGCGCTGCCGCTGCCCGCGCGGCACGCCGTCGAGCCGTGGGCGGCGTGGCACTCCGTCGCGGCGTACCTGGTGCGGCACGTGCAGATGGGCCAGTGGCAGCACAAGCTGGCCAACGCGGTGCTGCTCGCCCGGATCGGGACCGAGGCGTTCGAGCGCCTGGAGACCCGGCCGGCCGCCGGGTCGCCGCTCGCGGTCCCGCCCGGCGAGCGGCTGACCCACCCGGTCGGCGTGCTGCTCGACGAGGCCGCCGACGAGCTCGCCGGGCACCTCGGCTTTCTCAGCGAGATCGAGCCCGGGTCCAACGCGTGGGCGGTCAGCGGGCGGCGCACCCCGCACGGCGGAGCGGTGATCTGCAACGACTCCCACCGCGCGCTCGACACCCCGAACGTGTACTGGCAATGCCGCCTGGCCTGCCCGGACTTCGACGTCACCGGGGCCACGTTCCCCGGGCTGCCCGGGTTCCCGCACTTCGGCTTCAACGGGTCCGTGGCCTGGGCCATCACCCACGGAGACGCCGACACGCAGGACCTTTACCTCGAGCGCTTCGCGGGCACCCGGTACCTGACGCCGTCCGGCTGGACGGAGGCCGAGGTGCGGCACGAGCGGATCGACGTGCGCGACCGCGCCCCGGTCACGATCCCGGTGTGGACCACCCGCCACGGTCCGGTCGTGCACGGGCACCCAGAGAACGGCTGGGGCCTCGCGCTCAAGTGGACCGGCACCCACCGGCCCAACCGGGGGTTCGAGTGCCTGCTGCCGATGCTCACCGCGGGCTGCGTCGCGGAACTGGCGGCCACGCAGGACGGCTGGGTCGACCCGGTCAACAACCTGGTCTGCGCCGACACCGCGGGCGCCATCGCCTACCAGTGCCGGGGCGAACTGCCGGTCCGTTCCTCCGATGCGGGGCGCCGGCTGCCGGTTCCCGGCTGGGAGGATGCCAGCGAGTGGAGGGGAACGGTTCCGTTCGCTGCCCTGCCGGCCACGCTGGACCCCGAGGCCGGGTTCGTCATGACCGCCAACAACGCGCTCACCGACGCGTCCGAGCCGTACATCTCCTACACCTTCTCCCAGCCGTGGCGGGCCGAGCGGCTGCGCTCGCTGCTCGCGGACACCGGGACGCTCGGCGTCGGGGAACTGGCGGGAATGCAGGCCGACACGGTGTCCCTGCAGGCCCGCGGCTGGGGCCGGCTGCTGTCCCGGCTCGGGCCGTTCGCGGACGAGGACGCGGAGGCGGCGCGGACGCTGCTCGCGGGCTTCGACGGGGACCTGGCCCTGGAGTCCGCGCAGGCGCTGCTCTACGCGTGCTTCCTGCGGGCTCTCGCCGCGGCGCTGTACCGGCCGGTACTCGGCGCGCAGACCTGGGCGTGGATGACGTCAGGCACGCTCGCGCCGATGATGTCCATGATCCGCCGGTGGCTCGGCAACGACACCTGGCAGTTGCTCGGCGGGCCGGTGCCGCCGGGCACCAGTCCGTCACCGGAAGCGCACGAGCGGGTTCTCGCCGCGGTGCCCGGCGCGCTCGCCGCGGCGTGGGCGGCGGCGGCCAGGGCGGGCGGGCCCAACCCGAGGCGGTGGCGGTGGGGCGACCTGCACCGGGCGGCGCGCGTGCACCCGCTCGTCGGGCCGTTCCCCGGCGCCGCGATGGGCGGGGACGCCGACACGATCCAGGCGGCCGGCTACGGCTGGCGGACGGGCGACCCGTTCACCGTGACCACCCTGTCGGTGTACCGGCAGGTGGTCGACCTCGCCGATCCCGCATCCGCGAGCTACGTGGTCCCTGGCGGCGCGTCGGGCGACCCGGCCAGCCCGCACTTCGCCGACCAGTTCCCGCTCTGGGCGAGCCACCAGCGCATCGCCATGCGGCCCGGGCCGTAACGCGCGTCCGCACGCGATGAAACGCGCAGAAGCGGGCGTGTCTGCGCAGCACCGGCCCGTTCGGCCTTAGCTGAACAGATCCCATCGGGCACCCGCACATTTCCTGCGGTGCATACCCTTTGTCCGTGGCGGTGTTCTGGGATCGGGTAATCGGGGCGCAGCCCGCCCCGCCGGGGTGGGTGGTCGCCGTGAGCGCGGCCGTCGCGCTGCTCATCGTGGCCAGCCCCCGGTCATGGCGGCTGACGCGGATCGCGATCACGATCGCGCACGAAAGCGGGCACGCGGCGGCGTCGCTGCTCTCCGGGCGGAAGCTGGAGGGGATCCGGCTGCACCGCGACACCTCGGGCGAAACGGTATCGCGGGGCAAGGGCAGCGGGCCGGGGATCGTCGCGACCGCGATGGCCGGGTACCTGACGCCGCCGCTGCTTGGCGTGGGGGCCGCGGCGCTGCTCGCCGCGCACCGGGTGAACCTGCTGCTCTCGCTCTTCCTGCTGCTGCTCGCGGTCACGCTGGTCATGGTGCGCAACTGGTACGGGGCGCTGGCGGTGCTGGTGACGGGCGGGGCGCTCTTCGCGGTCATCTGGCTGGCCGCCCCGGCCCTGCGCGGCGCGTTCGCGTGCGCGGCGGCGTGGTTCCTGCTCTTCGGCGGGGTGCGCCCGGTCGTGGAACTCGCGCGGACGCGCGCACAGCCGGCGCGGCCGCCGGCCGGGCACCGCCTGGCGGGCGGGCGGCAGGCTGTCGGCCGGGGCGGCCGGGGCGGGCGGGCGATGTCCGACGCCGACCAACTCGCCTGGCTGACCCCGGTGCCCGCCGGGGCCTGGGTGGCATTCTTCGCGCTGGTCGCGGTGGTCGCGCTCGTCCTCGGGGCGCGGCTGCTGATTCCCTGGCCACCGCACTTCCCGGCGCTGCACTCGCTGAGCGGTGGCTGACGGGCGCGGCCGCGCTCTCGCGCCCTTCCCCTCATCTTTCGTGAAATATCCGGCATGTCGCGGCGCGCTAGCGCCCGACATGCCGGATGCGGGTCATCGGTGCGGGGAGCGGGCCGCTCGGCAGGCCGCGGAGCAGGTCACCAGCCCGGCCGGACGTGCCACTTGATGCCCTGGCCGGCGCGCACCCGGTGCAGCGCCTCGCCGTACTCCGCCAGCGGCAGCGGCTCGGACAGCAGCGGGCGCGGGTCGATCGCGCCGCTGCCGATCAGCTCGACGGCCGGGGCGAAGCTGCGCAGGATCGCCATCGAGCCGGTCACGGTGATCTCGTCGTTGTACACGCGGAACGGGGACAGGCTCATCGACGCCTCGGCGGGCGCCACGCCGAAGACCAGCAGGCGGCCGCCCCGGTCGAGCAGCCCGGCGACGCCGTCGATGACCGCCGGGACGCCGGTCGCGTCGACCGCTATCTCGAACCGGTCACCGGACAGCTCGGCCAGGCTGGTCACCACCCGCGCCGCGCCCAGCTTGCCGGCGACCGCGAGCCGCTCGGGCACCC
>DAHWEX010000323.1 GCA_027326205.1 Actinomycetota bacterium | reverse complement strand
AGCTGAAAACACGGCGGCAACCGTGGTAGCCACCTGCCGCTGCAAAGAAAATGGCGGCCGCTTTGACGGCTCCGCAACCACTGCCTTCGAGATTCTGACCAAGGCCGCCGAAGCTGGTTTCCAGCTGGTGGACATCGAACTCGAGGCCATCGAGAAGCCCTCGGTGCTCGCCGCCCACGCGCGCTGCCTGGGGGTCGGGCTGGAGATCGGGGCGTCCTGCGACTTCCGGCTGGCCGCTGAAGGGGCCAGCTTCGCGCTGCCGGAACTGCCCAACCTCGGGGTGATACCGGGATCCGGCGGTATCAGCCGGGTGACCCGGCTGGTCGGGCCGCACTGGGGGAAGTGGCTGGCGTTCGGCGAGGAGGTCACGGCGGACCTGGCGCTGACGATGGGGCTGGTCCACGCCGTGTACCCGGCCGAATCATTCCGGGCGCGGGTGACGGCGTTCGCGCGCAAGCTGGCGGCCCTGCCGACCGAGGCGGCCGGGGTCACCAAGACCGCGGTCGACATCGCCGCCAGCGTGGACCGCGGCACCGCCCGCGAGTTCGACCGCTACGCGAACACCCTCCTGCTGACCTCGGACGAGCACAAGTCCATGCTGGCGGCGTTCAAGGAGCGCAAGCGCCCGCGGCCGGACGCGGCCGCCCCGAGCCAGGCGGACTAGCGGTGGGCGAGCCGACGCTGGCCGCGCACATCCGGGCCGGGGCCGCCGCCCACGACGGCTGCCCGCTGGTGTTCGCGGCCACCGACGGCGAGCGCGCGACGACGCTCGGCCGGCTGGTGACCGATGCCGAGCGGGCCGCCGGGGGGCTGCAGGCCCGGGGCATCGGCCGCGGCGACGTGGTCGCGGTCCAGCTTCCAGGGTCCTACGAGGGAGCGGTGATCCAGGCGGCGGTCAGCCTCTGCGGGGCCGTCCTGCTGCCGGTGGTGATGATCTACGGCCCCCGGGAGATGGACTTCGTGCTGCGCCGGTCGGGGGCCGCCGCGGTCGTCCTCCCCCGCGAGCACCGCGGCCGCCCGCACGCCGACGTCGTGCTCCGCGGGCTGTCCGGGCTGCCCGCGCTGAAGTTCGCGGTCGTGGTGGGCGATAGCGACCCGGGATACGGGGCGGTCGGCTACGCCGGGCTGCTCGCCGGGCCTGGCGGCACGTACCGCGAGCCGCGCGCCGACCCCTGCGATCGCGCGGTGCTCATGTACACCTCAGGCACCACGGCCGAGCCGAAGGGCGTGCAGCACTCGCACCGGACCCTGCTCGCCGAGGCCACCTCCCGGGTGTACACGCTCAACGGCCCCGGCACCCGGCACCTGGGGCTTTTCCCGTCCGGCCACATGGCCGGGCTGCTCAGCCTGCTGCGGATCCTGCTGCTCGGCACGCCCACGGTGATCATGCAGACCTGGGATGCGGCGCTGGCGGCCCGGCTGGTCGACCGGCACGCGGTCACCTCCTGCGGCGGTGCACCGGTCCAGCTCTCCGGCCTGCTCGACCAGCAGGCGGCCGGGATCGCGACCCTCGGCCCGCTGCGCGAGTTCCTGACCGGCGCCGCCCCGGTCCCGCCGAGCCTGGTCCGCCGGGCCGACGCCGCCGGCATCACCGCGTTCCGCTCTTACGGCAGCAGCGAGCACCCGACGGTCAGCGCGGGGGCCATCGCCGACCCGCTCGGCCTGCGAGCCGGCACCGACGGCCGGCTGCTCGCGGGCAACGAGGTCCGCCTGGTCGATGCCGCCGGCCGCGACGTGCCGGACGGCCACGCGGGCGAGATCCTCACCCGGGGCCCGGAACTGTTCACCGGCTACACCGACCCGGCGCTGAACGCGGCCTCGTTCCTGCCCGGCGGCTGGTTCCGGACCGGAGACGTAGGGCGGGTCGACGCCGCCGGGCACCTGACCGTCACCGACCGGCTCAAGGACATCATCATCCGCGGCGGCGAGAACATCTCGTCCAAGGAGGTCGAGGACCTGCTGATCACCCATCCCGCGGTGGCGGACGTGGCGGTCATCCCGGTCCCCGACCCGGCGCTGGGCGAGCGGGTCTGCGCGGTCGTGGTCACCCAGCCAGGCTTCACCTTCGACGTTGGCCAGGCCCGGGATCACTTTGCCGCCGCAGGAGCCGCCAGGCAGAAGACGCCCGAGGTTGTGGTGCTAGTGAACGAACTGCCGCGGACTCCCTCGGGCAAGGTCCGCAAGGACGTGCTGCGCTCCGCCAGGAAGGCGGAGCCGGACGGCTAGATTCATAAGCTAGCGTCGACGCCGCACGGCAGATCCTGGAGGCGATGATGACCACGGCCGAGTACGAGAAGACCTTCATCGAACGGATCCACGACCAGGGCGTCGCTGAAGGCGAAGCCAAAGGCAAGGCCAAAGGCAAGGCTGAAGGCAAGGCTGAAGGCAAGGCCGAGGCGGTCCTCAAGCTTCTCGACGCGCGTGGCCTCGCCCCGACCAGCGAGCAGCGGCGGCAGGTCGCCTCCAGCACCGACCCAGCGCAACTCGACCTCTGGTTCGACCGGGCCATCACCGCCAGCACCGCGGCAGAGGTCTTCGCGGACTGAGCCCCAGCGATCCTGCGGGGGGGTGCGGCGGGCTAACGCGGCCGCGTTCCTGCCCGGCGGCTGGTTCCGGTGAGATCCCGCGAGGCCCGTTCCGCTGGGCGGGAGGCATACGGGACGCGGCGCGTGACGTGAGGTACATATGAAGTGCGCGCCTTACCTCGTTCCGCTGAAAGCATGGGGGCTCATCGTGGCTGTTCCCGCTGATCTGCACGGTCTCAGCAGCGAGGACGTGCTCGCCATCCAGAACGTGATCATGAAGTACGGATTCCTCATCGACGACCGCGAGTTCGACCGCCTGGACGAGGTGTTCACCGCGGACGCGATCGTTGACTACCGTCCCGGAGGCGAGGGGCCGTTCGCCGGACTGGCCGAGCTCCGCCGGGCGATGGATACCCTGCGGCACCCGGTGCAGCACATGATGGTCAGCCACATCATCGACAGTGCGTCAGCCGACGAGGTCGTCACGCGGACCAAGGCGCTGATTCCGCTGCACGAAGGCGGGATCGCCGACATCGCCTACCGCGATGTCCTGGTCCGCACGCCGGCCGGGTGGCGCATCAAGGACAAGTCCCTCCGCAGCTACCGGTAGCACGTCCACTCACGGACAGCCAGGAGCGGCCCGCAAGGGTGACAACGGTTAACGCTTGGGAAGGTCGAATGACAACTACCAGAGTGGCTCTCGTTACCGGCGCGGCGGCGGGCATCGGAGCCGCCTGTTCCAGGCGGCTCGCGCAGGAAGGCATCGCCGTCGGCGTGCTCGACCTCGACGAAGCACGGTGCGCCGACACGATCGGGGCGATCGAGGCCGACGGCGGCAAGGCCCTCGCGCTTGGGGCCGACGTGTCAGACCGCGGCCAGGTGAAGGCCGCGGTGGGCAAGCTGCGTGACGCCTTCGGCCCGGTCACCATCGTCGTTAACAACGCCGGCGTCACCGACTTCACGCCGTTCGCGGACATAACCGAGGACCTTTTTCACTTCGTCTACAAGGTCAACGTCCTGGGCCCGATCATCGTCACGCAAGAGACCCTGGCCGATATGAAGGCGGCGCACTGGGGCCGGGTAGTGAACATCTCGTCCTCGAGCGCGCAGACCGGCTCGAGCAAAATGGCGGTCTATTCCTCGTCCAAAGGCGCGGTCATCAGCCTGACCCGCACGCTGGCCCAGGAACTCGGCCCGCACGGCATCACGGTGAACACTATCCCGCCGGGCTCGGTCACCGGCACGATCATGGCCGATGAGAACATCAGCGAGGCCAGCAAGGAGCGGCTCGCGGCGACGCTGCCGGTGCGGCGCGTCGGCCGCCCCGAGGACATCGCCAACGCCTGCGCATTCCTGTGCAGCGAGGCCTCAAGCTACGTGACCGGCCAGCTGCTCGGCGTCAACGGCGGCCGCGTCGTCACCTGACCAGACCCACCGCTCGTCCTCACAGTATTCAGGTCTCAGCAAGTGGCAACTGTTTGCGTTCACAACAGCCTCATTTGCATCATGTGTTTCTATTTTGGCTTATTCGCCTACAGAAAGTCACCGTCTGCATAGCGTGAGGGCATGCCTTCAATGCCTCACGAGGGCCCGCTGGACCTGGTCCGCGAGCACCCCGAGATCGCCGTGGAGCTCGTGCGCGGCCGCCCCGGCGTCAAGCTTCCCGGGCAGCCGGCGGCCTCCCTCGCCTCGACCGACATGAGCGCGGTCGTGCCGGTGCAGTACCTCGCCGACATGGTCGTGCTCATCTCCGACGCCGCCACCGGCGAGCCCGCCGTGGCGGTGATCATCGAGCCGCAACTGCGCGACAGCGAAACCAAGCGCTACAGCTGGCCCGTGTACCTCACCACCGCACGCCGCCTCAACGGATGCCCCGCAGCGGTCCTGGTGGTGCTCTGTCCCGACCCGGCCGAGGCCGTCAAGTGCCGCCAGGTCATCCGCACCGGACACCCCGGCTTCGACCTGGTCCCCATCGTCATCGATTCCGGCGCGCCGCCCGGCGCGGACGACGGCAACCCGTATCTGACCATCTTCACCGCCAGCATGGGCGGCATCGA
This sequence comes from Actinomycetota bacterium, assembly GCA_027326205.1. Classification (GTDB taxonomy): domain Bacteria; phylum Actinomycetota; class Actinomycetes; order Streptosporangiales; family Streptosporangiaceae; genus Trebonia. The sequence continues at coordinate 291 of DAHWEX010000323.1, read as the reverse complement.
CATGGAGTCAGAGTCGGGCGCTCACCGGGTGCTCGACGCCATCGCCAGCCCCGCCGTCACCGACACTGACCGGCTCCGCATGACAGCGATTATCCTTAACCTAGCGGGCGACGCCGCACGGCAGATCCTGGAGGCGATGATGACCACGGCCGAGTACGAGAAGACCTTCATCGAACGGATCCACGACCAGGGCGTCGCTGAAGGCGAAGCCAAAGGCGAAGCCAAAGGCGAAGCCAAAGGCAAGGCCGAGGCGGTCCTCAAGCTTCTCGACGCGCGTGGCCTCGCCCCGAC
>DAHWEX010000319.1 GCA_027326205.1 Actinomycetota bacterium | reverse complement strand
AGCATCCAGTCCCTTCCGCGCCACCGACTCTATTCGCTCCCGTGCCACTTCATCGTTAGTGCTCAGGCGTGCTGGCGCTGCCAGGCGGCCAGGGTGGGGCCGGTTTCCTCAGGCGAGGGCAGCTTCTAGCTGGGCACGGGTGGGTTGAGCCGCCGCGGGGGCAGTGCCGAGGGAACGCAGCACGTGCTGGGTGCGGGCCACGACGTCGGGATCGGTGTACACGTCGTCGGGTTTGGCGAGCATGCCCATCACTCGCCAGAACGCGCGGAAGACGCGGCCGCCGCGCGGATCGCGACGAGTTCGGACTACCTGCGCGAGGTGCTAGCCGAGGTTCCCGTCCTGGTGATCGGCGCGATCAGCGCCACCGAGGCCGAGCTTGCCGGCAACCAGGCGGGACTGTGGGGCTCGCTCTTGCCGGCGGCGTGGAGCCTGGCGCTGGCGCTGCGGGCCCGCGGTCTCGGCACGACCTGGACGACGCTGCACCTGCGCTACGAGCGTGAGGTCGCCGACCTGCTCGGCCTGCCGGCCGACGTGCGGCAGGGCGTACTGCTACCGGTCGCTTATACCAAGGGCACCGACTTTCGCCCTGGCCCCCGGGTTGACCTGGACTCAGTCCGGCACGTCAACGGCTGGTGACGGTGGCCTACCCGGCTCTGGCCCGCAGGCGGCGGAGCATACGGGCATCCTCGAAGCCCACGGCCCGCGCCGCCGCCTCGACGGTGGCACCGTGGCCGATCAGGTGCTCGGCTCGCTCGAGCCGCAGCAGCTGCTGGTAGCGCAGCGGGGTCAGCCCGGTCGCGGCGGTGAACCGGCGGGTAAGCGTGCGCTCGCTCACGCCGCAGGCATGAGCGAGCTCGGTCAGCGGCAGCGGGATGGCAAACCGGGCCTCGATGTGGTCCTGGGCGCGGTGCGCGATGTCGCTCAGGTGGCCGCGGTGCCGCAGCATAACGCTGGCCTGCTGCTCGTCCCCGTTACGGCGAGCGTAGACAACCATCTCGCGGGCGACCTGGGCGGCCGTCTCGGGACCGTCCCTCACCGCGATCAGGTGCAAGGCCAGGTCGATGCCGCTGGCGATGCCGGCCGACGTGGCGACCCGGTCGTCCACGACGTAGAGCACGTCGCGGACGACCGTCGCCCGTGGGTAGCGCCTGGCCAGCTCGTCCTGGATGGCATGATGCGTGGTGCAGCGGCGGCCGTCGAGCAGGCCCGCCCGGCCGAGGGCGTCCGCCCCGGCACAGACACTGGCGACGGTGCCGCCGCCCGCGTGGTGCCCGGCCAGCTCGGCCAGGGCGCCGGCGGACAGCGCGCCGGCGCCTTCGGCGGCCGGGGAAACCCGCCAGCCGGGGACGATAACGAGGTCTTGCGCCGTCAGCGGCGGCCAGCTCGTCCCCGCCCGGATGGTGACGCCCTGGGCAGTGGAAACGTCCTCCAGCTCGCCGACGTACTCGACCTGGTAGCCGCAGCCCAGGTCGGCGGCGGTGCCGAACGCCTGGGCCGGCCCCGCCAGGTCGAGCAGGTGCAGCCCGGGTACAAGCAGGAAGACGATTTTAGTCACGATCCGGTCAGGATAGCGCCGGCGCTGCCGACTGCCTCCGCGATCGTCGCGATCGTCGCGAACCGCCCGGCGAGCGCGTACTCGGTCCGCTCGATGACCGCGCTGGCGGGCAGCGTCCGCGGGTCAGCGAGCAGTTCCCCGACGCTGAGCCCGGGCGGGGCGTCGCGGTGCGCGATCGGGTTGGTGGCGGTCGCCTCGGTAACGAACGTGACCTTGTAGCCGAGGTCGGACGCGACCCGCGCGGTGGTCTCGCAGCACTGCTCCGTCCTGATGCCGCAGATCACCAGCTCGCTGATGCCCCGCTGGGTGAGCAGTTGCTGAAGGCCGGTCGTGGTGAACGCGTTGTGCGAGGTCTTGACGAGCTGCGGCTCGCCGGTCTCCGGGGCGAGCGGCTCAAGGTACCGCACGTGCCCGCTGGCCGGGTCGAACGAGGTCCCCGAGCCCGGCTCAGCGTGCAGTACCCACACGACAAGGTCGCCGGCGGCCCGGGCGGCGGCGACCAGCCGGGCCACGTCGCTGGCAATGGCCGGGTTGGAGATGGCGTCCCACAGCGGGCGCTGCCGGAACGACTCCTGAACGTCGATGACGATGAGAGCACGAGTCATGGGCACCAGCATGCGCGCCGCCCGGACGTTCCGGCAGACCGGATCAAGCCGGACTACGGAACGATCCGGTCAGGACAATACGCGCGTCGCACGATCGGCGATCAGATGGGCATGATGGCGCACCTGAGCCGCTGGCTGCAGGAGCAGGGCCTGGACGTGACCGCGCTGCAGTCCGCCGCCGAGATCGACCGCTTCTTCGCAGGGCGGCGGGCCAGCGGGTGCCAGGCGGGAATCTCCAGCATGGCGCTGGCAGGCCTGCTCGGCTTCCTCCGCGACCGTGAGATCGGCGAGCGTGTCGGCGTCCGCGAGACCGGAGTTCAGCCCGCGCACGCCGAAGATCGGGACCATGTACGCCGCGTCGCCCGCGAAGACGACCCGGCCGTGCACGTACTTGTCGAGCGACAGCGCCCGGGCCGAGTACACGCTGGACCACTCGACGGTCCACGGCTCGGTGTTGCCCAGCCAGTCCAGGTGGGTGGCGATCCGCTGGCGCAGGCGGGCGTCCTCGAGCTCGGCGGCCGGGTCGGCACCGGGCGGCAGCTGGCAGTCGAAGCGCCAGATGCCGTCGGGCTGCCGGTGCAGGATCACCGTCTGGCCCGGGCTGGCCGGCGTCCCGGCCTTCCAGTGGATGTCGGCGATGAGGTAGCTGCCCGCGTACGACGGTGACCTCGACCTCGTCCGCGCGCGGGCTGACGAACATCACCGAGTGCCGCCAGGCCATCGTGATGTTAGGGTGCTCCGCGGCGGCGTCCGCGAGGACCTGCGCGGCCGCCGACTGCGAGATGTTGACCATCGGCGGATGCGGGTCGCTGTCGGCGTGCGGCATCTCGAAGCGCAGCACCTCGACGTCCCTCAGGTCGCTGTGCCCGCCGTACCAGGGGACCGCCTGGCCGCCGACGACGCCACCCACGCCGAGCCGGTCGAGGATCTCGAGCGAGTGCCGGGACAGGCAGATCGCGCGGCTGCCGTGGCAGACCGAGTCGTCCTGCTCCAGCAGGGTGACCTTAACGCCGCGGCGGGCCAGGCCGAGCGCGGCCGCGAGGCCGACCGGCCCCGCGCCGGCCACGATGACCTCGCGCTGGCCGCTGTCCAGCGCCCGGTACGGGTAGCGGCGGGGCGTGAAGTATATGCGCATCTTCTGCCCGTGATTGTCGCTCCCGTCACCTCCGCGGCACCCGGGGCTTGCCGGACCCCCGGCGGTGCGCGCGGCCATGACGTCCGGCATTTCGCGACACGCCCCGTATGCGACACCCGCTGGAGGCGGTCAGCACGTCGGGTAAATCGAGGAACGCGTTCTTTGCCCTAGCCACGTGAGCCTTCCTGCCGTCCTCCGCGAAGAGCGTTATTCAGAGGTGCGGCGAGCCCCGTGCCGGGATGGCGCTGTGGCCCACAGCGCCAGCGGCCCCTGGTCGCTGTGGCCCGCGCGGCCGGTCCTACCGGTGCGGCGCGCCGCAGCGCCAGCCCGCTTTTAGCGGCGTGGGCCACGGCGCCAGTCAGTGTCGCGAATAACCCTCGAAGCTGACGCGCTGACGGGGCGGCTCACCGGGCCGGCGCGTAACCAGCCCGCCGGTCACCGGGCGACGAGCGTGCGCGGCCGGTCCCGGTGGTCCGCGGTCCACGTGTCAGGCGCAGCCGGTCCCGGTGGCCGTCCGGTCCACCGGCCAGGCGCGGCCGGCCTCCGTCAGGCCAGCAGGCGGCGGACGCGGTACGGGTCGGTGATGCCGTCGACCGCGGTGATGCGGCCGCCGGCGACCGTGAAGGCCATCAGGGCGGCCGGGCGGCCGCGCAGCCTGACGAGGACCGCCGCCGCGCCGTTGACCAGGAGCGGCTGGAACTCCGCGTCCGGGTTCGCGCCGCCGAGGGCGGCGCCCGCCACCGTCTCGGCGCCCCGCAGCACCTCGGTGCCCGCCACGAACCCGTCGGTGCGCAGCACGACGTCGGGGTCCAGCAGTTCCACCAGCCGGGCCAGGTCCCCGGCCCGCGCGGCGGCGAAGAACGCGTCGACCACCGCCCGCTGGGCCGCGACCGCGCCGTCCGGTTCGCGCGCGCCGGCCGCCCTGACCCGGTGCCGCGCCCGGCTGGCCAGTTGCCTGGCGGCCTCGGGCGTCCGCTCGAGCATCGGGGCGATCTCGCCGAACGGGACGCCGAACACGTCGTGCAGCACGAACGCGACCCGCTCGGCCGGGGTCAGCGTGTCCAGCACCACGAGCAGGGCGAACCCGACCGAGTCGGCGAGCAGCGCCTCCTGCTCCGGCGTCGGCCCGTCCGCCGGGCTGAGCACGGGATCGGGAACGCGCGCGCCCGCGAGCGTCTCCGGCCGGGCCGCCCGGGCGCGCAGCGCGTTGAGGCAGACCCTGGTCACGATCGTGGTCAGCCACCCGCCCAGGTTGACGACCTCGTCGGCGCCCGCCGCGCTGAACCGGACCCAGGTCTCCTGGACCGCGTCGTCGGCCTCGTCGAGCGAGCCGAGCATCCGGTAGGCCACCGCGCGCAGCCGCCCCCGGTGCTCCTCGAACCGCTCGGCCAGCCAGGTGTCGGTGCCCGTTCCCTCGCGCACTCTGGTCACGTTCCCTCCTGCCGCCGTGTCACTCACACTGACACGGCGCCTCGGCCCCGTGTGACAAGCACGTGTGACAAGCACG
>DAHWEX010000313.1 GCA_027326205.1 Actinomycetota bacterium | reverse complement strand
CGCCGACCTGGCCGTCGCGAACGCCGCGGCCCAGTCGGTTCCGCCCGGCCGCGCCGCGTCCGGGCGGAACCGCCAGCCGGCGTTCACCGACGTGGCGAGGATGCGGTCCCTGGTCTCGGTAAGGGTCGTGTAGGCGTCCCTCGGGTAGCCCCAGAACTCCGACGCGGTGGTGTTCATGACCGTGAGGTCCTTCAGGCCGGACACCACCGATGTACCGAGCGCGGCGTCGGCGTGCACGGCGGTCGTGCGCACCAGGTCGCCGGAGCGGGCGAAGGAGCGGCCGCCGGCGCCGGCCGGCGCCCAGCCGTATTCCTCGATCAGCACCCGCGCCCGGGTGATCGGCGCCTGGGACGACACGAAGAACGACGCGAGCTCGAGCCCGAACGCCTCGGGCTCCACGTCGCCGCCGAGCTCCCTGGCCAGGGCGTACACCTTGTTCTTCTGCGAGTCGGTCGGCAGCACCTTCGCGTTGGAGCCGGTCAGGTGCGAGTCCGCCAGGTCGCCGGACAGGCTGGTGGACACGTTCCAGTCCCGCAGCAGGTCCTCGCCGGCCGGCCCCGCGCCCCGCGCGACGTGGACGAGCCTGACCTCTGCCTTGCCGTACTGGTTGCCGCCGAGCTGGACCACAAGACCCTCCTAGTTCCCGGGGGACGAACGTTCGCGCAGCGTGGTGTAGACGACGTCGCGGCGCAGCGGCGTCGAGGTGAACCGCACGCCGGTCGCGTCCCGCAGCGCGTTGGCCAGGGCGGGCGCGACCGGGTTGAACGGCGCCTCGCTCATCGGCTTCGCCCCGTGCGGCCCGTACGGGTCCGCCGTGCCGGAGCAGAACAGCACCTCGGTCCGCGGCAGGTCCGCCAGCACCGGCACGTGGTACTCGCGCAGCGCCCGCGTCGTCACCACGCCCGCCGCCGACACGCGCACCTCCTCGAACAGCGCCGCGCCGAGGGCCTGCGCGACGCCGCCCTCCACCTGGCCGCGCAGCTGCACCGGGTTCAGCACGGTGCCGGCGTCCACCGCCTGCACCGACTGCAGGATCCGCACCTCGCCGGTGCCCGGGCACACCGCCACCCGGAACCCGTGGGCGGCGGCGGAGACCGACCGGGACAGCCCGTCGCAGAACCCATCCGCCTCCAGCGGCTTCTCGACAGCGGCCCCGGCCCCGGCCCCGGACGCGGCCCGCGCCGCGATCGCGTCCGCGAGGGCCCGCGCCGCCCGGACGGCCGCGGTGCCCGCGACCACGATCCCGGTCGACCCGTACGCCCCGGTGTCGTGCCCGGTGCGGTCGGTGTCCGAAGAGACGACGAGCACGTCGGCGGGCGCGCACCCGAGAGCGTCCGCGACGAGCTGCCGGTGCACCGTGGCGGTCCCGTTGCCGAACTCGGCTGTCCCGACGTAGACCGCGTACCCGCCGTCGGGCCGCTCCGCGACCCGGGCGCGCCCCGGGTGCCCGCCGGGCGGGATGGTGTCGAGCAGCGCGACCGCGACCCCGGTCCCGCTGAGCCAGCCGTCGGGCGCGACCTCGCCCCGCCCCGTCGCCAGGGCCTTCTCGACCAGGTCAAGGCACTCGATGACGCCGAGGCCGGCCGTGGACACGTCCGCGGGCTCGCCGCTCGCGTTGTCGGGCGCGTCGCCCTCGCGCAGCAGGTTGCGGCGGCGGAACTCCACCGGGTCGAGCCCGAGCGCCGCGGCCAGCTCATCGACCGCGGACTCGACGGCGAACACCGTCTGGGAGAGCCCGTACCCGCGGAACGCGCCCGCCGGGACCGTGTTGGTGTAGACGGACCGGGCGCGGACGCGCTTGTTCGGGCAGCGGTAGGCGGTCACCGCCTCCTCGACCGCGTGGTACATCACCCCGGGGCCGTGGTTGCCGTACGCGCCGGTGTCCGCCGTGACGGCGAGCGCGAACGCGGTGAGCGTCCCGTCCCCGGCCGCGCCCAGCCGCACGGTCACCTCGACCGGGTGCCGGGTGGTCGTCGCGGTGAACTGCTCCTCGCGGGTGAACTCCAGCTGCGCCGGCCGCCCGGTGCGCAGCACCGCGAGGGCGACCACGTCCTCGGTGAGCAGCTCCTGCTTCCCGCCGAACCCGCCGCCGACCCGCTTGGCGATCACCCGGACCCGGTCCCGGTCGAGCCCGAACACGCGCGCCAGTTCGTCGCGGGTCAGGAACGGCACCTGCGTCGAGGTCCGCAGGACCAGCCGGCCGCCGGAGTCGAGCCAGCCGACCGCCGCGTGCGTCTCCAGCGCGACATGCTGGACCCGCTGCGCCCGGAAAGTCCCCTGGTACACGGCGCCGGCCGCCGCGAACCCCGCGTCAAGGTCGCCGGTCGCGCGGTCGGCGGACGCGCAGACGTTCCCCGGCGCGAGCCCGGGGTGCAGTTGCGGCGCGCCCGGCGCGAGCGCCGCGGCGGCACTGGTGACGGCGGGCAGCGCCTCGTAGTCGACCCGGACGAGCGCGCGGCCGGCCTCGGCCGCCGCGACGCTCTCCGCGACGACGACGGCGACCCGCTGCCCGTGGAACCGCACGGTGCGGTCGAGCACGAGGGTGTCGCACGGGTCGTCGTCCGGGTTGTGGTGCCGTGCGGTGGAGAACTTCCGCGCCGGGGAGTCCGCGTAGGTGAGGACCGCGACGACCCCGGGGACGCGCAGCGCCGCCGCGGCGTCGACGGACCGGATCCACGCGTGCGCGTGCGGCGCGCGGACCAGCTTCAGGTGCAGCGGGGGAGCCGGCGGGAGATGCCCGCCGGCGTCGCCGCCCGGCTCCGGCCCGAGGTCGAGGGTGAACCGGGCCGCGCCGGTCACGATCTGCGGGCCGGCCGGCGCGCCGAGGCCCTGGCCCGCCGGCGACCCGGTGGTCCCGGCTGGCCCGGTGCCGGGCGGCGCTGGCTCGCCAGGCGCAGGCACGCCCCCGTTCGGGATGAGCCGCGCGGTACCGCTGACCGCGTCCTCGATCGCGCCGTAGCCGGTGCACCGGCAGATGCTGCCCTTGAGCGAGCGCGGCAGGTCCGCCCGCTGCTCCGGCGAGAGCACCGCGGCCGTCATGATCATGCCGGGGGTGCAGAAGCCGCACTGGAACCCCTGGGCGGCCAGGAACGCGGCCTGGACGGGATGCGCGCCCGGCCCCTGGCCAGCGGCGAGCCCCTCGATCGTGGTGACCTCCCGGCCGCGGGCGCGCGCCGCCGGGTAGACGCAGCTGTGCACCGGGACCCCGTCCACGTGGACCGTGCAGGCGCCGCAGTCGCCCGCGTCGCAGCCCTTCTTCACGCCGAACCAGCCCTGCTCCCGCAGGAACGTCCGCAGGCACTGGCCGGGCCGGGGCTCTCCGTCCGCCGGCGACCCGTTGACCCTCATGAGGCCAGCTCCGCGAGGACCTCGCCGATCAGCCGCCGGGTCATCGCCGCGCGCCAGGCCGCGTTCCCGTGCACGTCGTCGAGGTACTCGGGCCGCTGCGCATCGAGCGCGGCCACGGCCTCGGCCGGCGTGGGCGGGGCCGGGAAGCGCAGGCAGACCGGGCGGGGCGTCGACGCGGTGACCGTGACGACGGTGTCCGCGAACCGGTCGCGGCGGCCGGCGACGAGCACCGCGGAGCGCCCGGCGGGGGACAGCGAGAGCTGCCGGAAGGCCGTCCTGGCCGACAGCGAGGCCGCCGGGAGCCAGAGACGGGTGAGCAGTTCGCCCGGGCGCAGCGCGTTGCGGCCGTCGCCGGTGACGAAGTCCGCGGCGGGCATGCCCCGGCTCTCCCCGCGCCCGCGCAGCAGCACCACCCCGTCCATGGTGCTGGCCAGGGCGGTCACCGGCCCGGCGGGCAGCGACAGGCAGAGGTTCCCGCCGACCGTCGCGACGTTGTGCACCTTGAACGACCCAAGCAGCGCGTGGCAGCACCGGGCGGCGAGCGCGGCGAAGGGCGCGAACGCCGCGTGCGACGGCCGCCAGCGCGCCAGTTCGGCGAACGTGCAGGTCGCGGCGATCGCGACGCCGTCGGCGTCCTCGGTGACCGGGCTCCAGTCGAACGCGGCCAGGTCGAGCAGCCGGGTGACGCCGGGCTGGGGCTGGGAGAACAGGAACGTGCCGCCGCCGAGCCACGCGTCACCGTCCCGCCACGTGGCCTCCGTGGCGGGCGCGAACTCGGTGACGGTGTTCAGGTCCACCCGGTCAGCGCCAGCCCGCTCGTGATCATGCCCCCATGCTGCCGCAACGATGTTACGCGGGAATACCTGCCCGGTGCCGCCGGCGGCCATGCGCGGGCCGGCCGCCCTGCGCGGGCAGATCGTCCGCCCGCCCGCGAACGGCTAGAGTGGGCCGTGTGCACCGGCAGTTCCGGCAGGTCGACGTGTTCGCCGAGGAGGCGTTCCGCGGCAACCCCGTCGCGGTGGTCCACGGCGCGGACGACCTGACCGACGAAGAGATGCGGCAGTTCGCCAACTGGACGAACCTGTCGGAGACGACGTTCCTGCTCTCCCCGTCCGACGAGCGCGCCGACTACCGGGTGCGGATCTTCACCGTGTCCGGTGAGCTGCCGTTCGCCGGGCACCCGACGCTCGGCTCGGCGCACGCGTGGCTCGAGGCGGGCGGCCCGCCGGCCCGGCAGTACCTGGTCGTCCAGGAGTGCGGCGCCGGCCTCGTGCCCGTCCGCCGCGCCTCCCGCGGCCACCTGGCGTTCAAGGCGCCGCCGCTGATCCGCTCCGGTCCGGTCGACGCGGGGTTCCTCCGCGAGGTCGCCGCCTGCCTCGGCATCGAGCGCGCCGACATCGTCGACGCCCAGTGGGCCGACAACGGGCCGGGCTGGGTCGCCATCGAACTGGCCAGCGCCGAGGCCGTGCTCGCGCTCAAGCCCGGCACGCTGTCGCACGACATCGGCGTCGTCGGGCCCTACCCGCCGGGCTCGCCGGAGGCGTTCGAGGTCCGCGCGTTCACCCCGCAGGTCAGCGGGCACGGCGAGGACCCGGTCACCGGGTCGCTGAACGCCTCGCTGGCCATGTGGCTGCTGGCGTCCGGCAAGGCGACGGCCCCGTACACGGCCAGCCAGGGCACCGCGCTGGGCCGCCGGGGCCGGGTGCACGTCACCGCCGACGCCGACGGCGGCGTCTGGATCGGCGGCGGCACCCGCACGCTCATCTCCGGCAGCGTGCACTTGTAGCACTCCGAACGGGACCGTGCGCTGCCTCTTCCGGTCACGCGATGCCGCAGCGGTGGGCGAAGACCACGAGCTGGGCCCGGTCCCGGGCACCGACCTTGGCCATGGCCCGGTTCACGTGCGTCTTGACGGTCGCGGGGGACAGGACCAGGCGCGCGGCGATCTCGTCGTTGGACAGGCCGGCCGCGACCAGGGCGGTGAGCTCGCGCTCCCGGTCGGTCAGCGCGTCGAGACCCTGGCGGGCCGCGTCGTCCGGCGGCGGCGG
>DAHWEX010000304.1 GCA_027326205.1 Actinomycetota bacterium | reverse complement strand
CGTGCGGAGGAGGCAGGTCAGGAGGAGGCAGGGTAATGGAGACATTCGTCAAGGACGTCATGACCACCAGGGTGGTCTGGGTGAAACGGGACACGCCGTTCACGGCGATCGCCGCCGCCCTGCGCGAGCACCGGGTCAGCGCGTTCCCCGTGCTCGACGCGCAGGGCCGGGTCATCGGCGTGGTCTCGGAGTCCGACCTGCTGGCGAAGCTCGCCCTCGGCATCGACGACGACAAGCTGCCCGGCTTCACCGGGATCCTGGCCGGCCACCAGCTGGAGAAGGCGCACGCCAGCATCGCGGAGGAGCTGATGACCTCCCCCGCCTACCTGGCGTCCCCCGACGACACCGTCGAGCACGCGGCCCAGATCATGTACAAGCGCAAGGTCAAGCGCCTGCCCGTGGTGGACACGGAGCGTCGCCTGGTCGGCATCGTGAGCCGGGCGGACGTGCTGGCCGCCTACGACCGCCCGGACGCCGAGATCGGCCGGGAGATCAGGAACGACATCGCGGTATGCGAGTCGCTGGCGGACGCCGAGAGGTTCGACGTGACCGTGACCGACGGCGTGGTCACCCTGGCCGGCCGGCCGCAGACCCGGCAACAGGGACACGACATCATCCGGCGGGCCCGCCACGTCCACGGGGTCGTCGCCGTCCGCGACCGGCTCGACTACCCGGCCGGCGCGGCCGGCTTCGACGTCCTCGCGGACTTCCCTGCCGACTGACCCGACGGAGGTGCCCGCGTCAACCGTCCGGCGACGAGGCCGGACTTACCTTGGGAGGTTCACCATGACAGCAAAGCCGGTCATCGCCGGTACCGACGGCTCGGCGGAATCGCTGCGCGCGGTCGACTGGGCCGTCCGGGAGGCCGTGCTGCGCGGCCTGCCGCTGCGGATCGTGGCCGCCGCGGCGATGCCGCCGCGGATGATCGAACGCCACCGCCAGGACGTGGGCGGCCTGAGCACCGTATCCGACGTGCTGCGGCGGGACCGGGACCGTGCCCTGGGCACCGCGGCCGAACGCGCGGCGGCGACCGCTCCCGACCTGCTCATCGACGTCGACGAGCTGACCGGGGCGCCGTCGCATGCCCTCACCGAAGCCGCATCCGGGGCCTCGATGCTGGTCGTGGGCTCGCGCGGCGTCGGCGCGTTCACCGCGCTGCTCCTCGGCTCGGTCAGCCACTACGTCTCCGCCCACGCCACCTGCCCGGTCGTCGTCGTGCGCGAGGAGACGACGGCGGTGCACCGCCAGGTCGTCGTCGGCATCGGCGACCCCGCCCGCGGCGCGGCCGCGCTCGCCTTCGCGTTCGAGGAGGCCTCGCTCCGCCACGCCAGCCTGATCGCGGTGCACGCCCTGGACCTGCCGCGCGGCGAGATCGCCACCGCCTCGTGGGATCTCGCGACCCCGGGCCGGCCGGCGCTTGAGGCGACGGCGGCCAGGGAACTGGAGGCCATGCTGGCCGACTGGCAGGGCAAGTACCCGGATGTGCCGGTGAGCCACGACGTGGTCCGCGGTCACCCGGGACGGGCCCTGGTCGGCCTGTCGGCCCGGGCCGACCTCGTGGTGCTCGGCAGGCACCCGGGACACGGCCCGCTGCCGGAACCCGGCGCGGTCAGGCACGCGGTCCTGAACCACGCGCACGGCCCCGTCGTGACGGTTCCGTCGGCCTGATACCGGGCGGCCTGATACCGGGCGGCCAGCGGACGCGCTGGCCGTAGGATGCGGGGGTGGCGGTAGTTCCCGCGGCCGCGCAGGCGCTGGCGGTGCTGCGCTATCTCGGCGCGCAGGCCGAGCCCGTGGCCGCGGCGGCCATCAGCCGTGACCTCGCGCTGCCGAGGTCGACGGCTTACCACCTGCTCGACACGCTGGTGCGGGCCGGGTTCGTGGTGCACGTCGCCGAGGAGCGGCGCTACGCGCTCGGCGTCGCCGCGTACGAGCTGGCCTCCGGCTACGGCAGGCAGACGTCGCTGCAGCGGCTGGCCCGGATGCCGCTGGCCGCGCTGGTGGACCAGGCCGGCCAGAACGCGCACCTGGCGATCATGCACGGCCGCGACGTCATCTACGTCATCGAGGAACGGGCCACGGGGCGCCCGCCGCTCATCACGGACGTCGGTGTGCGGCTGCCCGCCCAGCTCACGGCCAGCGGCCGGGCCATGCTGGCCCTGCTCCCTGGCGCGCAGGTGCGCGCGCTGTACGCGGAGCCCGGCGGCTTCGTGCTGCGCAACGAACGCGGCCCGCGGTCGCTCGCCGCACTGCGGCAACTGCTGGCGGAGACCCGCCGCCGGGGCTTCGCGACCGAGGACGGCGAGGTGACCCCCGAGTTCGCCTCGGTCGCGGTCGCCGCCACCGACCGGGCCGGGTACCCCGTCGCGAGCGTGGCGGTGACGTTCCCCGGCGCCGAGGTCGGCCCGGCGGAGCGGGAGCGCCTCGCCGCGCAGGTGGCCAGGACCGCGGCCGACCTCAGCCGCCGGCTGGGCAGCGCGCCGCGCCCGTAGCGGGCGGCCGAATCTGTGATCCCAGACAGTAACGCTTACCCGGCAGGTCGCAAACGCCGGCGGCCGGCGCACCATGGACGCATGAACGAGATCGCAGTCGGGGTCGGGCCGCTGACCCAGCAGCAGGTGCTCGCCGTCGCCCGGCAGGACGCGCCGGTGCGACTGGACGACGCGGCCCGCAAGGCCATCGCCGCGAGCCGGGAGGTGATCGAGGCGCTGGCGGACGACCCCGAGCCGCACTACGGCGTCTCCACCGGGTTCGGCGCGCTGGCGACCAAGCACATCGCGCCGGCAGACCGGGTGGCCCTGCAGCGCAGCCTCATCCGGTCGCACGCGGCGGGGTCGGGCCCCGAGGTCGAGCGCGAGGTCGTCCGGGCGCTGATGACGCTGCGCCTGTCGACGCTGGCCACCGGGCGCACCGGGGTCCGGCTGGAGACCGCGGAGACCTACGCGGCGATGCTCAACGCGGGCATCACGCCCGTCGTGTACGAGTTCGGGTCGCTGGGCTGCTCGGGCGACCTCGCGCCGCTGGCCCACTGCGCGCTCGCCGCGACGGGCGAGGGCACGGTGCGGGTCGGCACGGGCCAGGCCGGCGGCGACGTGCTCCCGGCGGCCGAGGCGCTGGCCGCGGCCGGGATCACGCCGGTCGTGCTGCGCGAGAAGGAGGGGCTGGCGCTGACCAACGGGGTGGACGGCATGCTCGGCATGCTGACGCTCGCCACCGCCGACCTCGCGCTGCTGTTCACGACCGCCGACCTCGCCGCGGCGATGAGCGTCGAGGCGCAACTGGGGACCGACGCGGTGTTCGCCGCCGACCTGCAGGCGCTGCGCCCCCATCCCGGCCAGGCGGACAGCGCCGCCAACCTGCGGGCGCTGCTGGCCGGCTCGGGCATCATGGCCAGCCACCGCGAGCCGAACGCCTGCACCCGGGTGCAGGACGCCTACTCGCTGCGCTGCTCGCCGCAGGTGCACGGGGCCGGCCGGGACACGCTCGCCCACGCCTGCCTGGTGCGCGACCGCGAACTGGCCAGCGCCGTCGACAACCCGGTCATCACGCTGGACGGCCGGGTGGAGAGCAACGGCAACTTCCACGGCGCGCCGGTGGCCTACGTGCTGGACTTCCTCGCGATCTGCGCGGCCGACCTCGCGTCGATATCCGAGCGGCGCACCGACCGGTTCCTCGACAAGGCCCGCAGCCACGGCCTGCCGCCGTTCCTCGCCGCCGACCCGGGGGTCGACTCCGGGTACATGATCGCCCAGTACACCCAGGCCGCGATCGTGTCCGAGCTGAAGCGGCTGGCCGCGCCGGCGTCGGTGGACTCGATCCCGTCCAGCGCGATGCAGGAGGACCACGTCTCGATGGGCTGGTCCGCCGCCCGCAAGCTGCGCCGCGCCGTCGACGGGCTGACCCGGGTGCTGGCGGTCGAGATCCTCACCGCCGCCCGGGCGCTCGACCTGCGCGCCCCGCTCGTCCCCGCCCCGGCGACGGCCGCGGCCCGCGACGCCCTGCGCGCGCGGGTCGCCGGGCCAGGACCGGACCGCTACCTGGCCCCCGACATCGCGGCCGCGGTGGAACTCGTGCGGACCGGACGGCTGGTCGCGGCCGCCGAGGCCGCCTGCGGCCCGCTGCGCTAAGCGGTGAAACCACGGCCCGTTCGGAAGACACCGGTCGCTACCACCCAGCCGTCCCAAAAACAGCCGTCCCGAAAACAGCCGTCACCACACAGCCGTCACCACACAGCCGTCACCACACAGGGGAGACCAGACATGGAAGGCGCCCGCCCCGTCCGCGCTCCGCGCGGCACCCAGCTCACCGCACGCTCCTGGCAGACCGAGGCCCCGCTGCGGATGCTCATGAACAACCTCGACCCCGAGGTGGCCGAGCGCCCCGATGACCTGGTGGTCTACGGCGGCACCGGCCGCGCGGCGCGCAACTGGGCCAGCTACGACGCGATCGTCCGGACCCTGACCGAACTGCGCGAGGACGAGACCATGCTCGTGCAGTCGGGCAAGCCGGTCGGCGTCATGCGCACCCACGAGTGGGCGCCGCGGGTGCTGATCGCCAACTCCAACCTCGTCGGCGACTGGGCCACCTGGCCGGAGTTCCGCCGCCTGGAGAAGCTCGGCCTGATCATGTACGGGCAGATGACCGCCGGCTCGTGGATCTACATCGGCACCCAGGGCATCCTGCAGGGCACCTACGAGACGTTCGCGGCGGTCGCGGAGAAGCGGTTCGGCGGCACGCTGGCCGGCACCCTCACCGTCACCGGCGGGTGCGGCGGCATGGGCGGCGCCCAGCCCCTCGCCGTCACGCTCAACGACGGGGCCTGCCTGGTCATCGACGTGGACCCGGCCCGGCTGCGCCGCCGCGTCCAGCACCGCTACCTGGACGAGGTGGCCGACGGCCTCGACGACGCGATCGCCCGCTGCGAGCGCGCGAAGGCCGGGCGGCGGGCGCTGTCGGTCGGCCTGGCCGGCAACTGCGCGGCCGTGCTGCCGGAACTGCTGCGCCGCGGCGTGGCGGTGGACATCGTCACCGACCAGACCTCGGCCCACGACCCGCTGTCCTACCTGCCAGAAGGCGTGGACCTCGGCGACTGGGACGACTACGCCAGCAAGAAGCCCGAGGAGTTCACCGAACGGGCCCGTGCTTCGATGGTCAGGCACGTCGAGGCCATGGTGGGCTTCGCCGACGCCGGGGCGGAGGTCTTCGACTACGGCAACTCCATCCGCGACGAGGCGCGGCGGGGCGGGTTCGAGCGGGCGTTCGCGTTCCCTGGCTTCGTGCCCGCCTACATCAGGCCGCTGTTCACCCAGGGCAAGGGCCCGTTCCGGTGGGCCGCGCTGTCCGGCGACCCGCGGGACATCGACGCGACCGACCGGGCCGTGCTCGACCTGTTCCCGGACAACGCGCGGCTGCACAAGTGGATCAACGCCGCGCGCGACCGGGTCGCGTTCCAGGGGCTGCCCGCGCGGATCTGCTGGCTCGGCTACGGCGAGCGCGACAAGGCCGGCGCCCGGTTCAACGAGATGGTGGCATCGGGCGACCTGCGCGCGCCGGTCGTCATCGGCCGCGACCACCTGGACTGCGGCTCGGTCGCGTCCCCGTACCGGGAGACCGAGGGCATGGCCGACGGCTCCGACGCGATCGCCGACTGGCCGCTGCTCAACGCCCTGGTCGCCGCCTCGTCGGGCGCTTCGTGGGTGTCACTGCACCACGGCGGCGGCGTGGGCATCGGCCGGTCCATCCACGCCGGCCAGGTGACCGTCGCCGACGGCACGCCGCTCGCCGCGGCGAAGATCGAGCGGGTGCTGACGAACGACCCGGGCATGGGCGTCATCCGGCACATCGACTCCGGTGACGCGGCCGACGACGCGCCGCTGCGGGCGCACCCCGAGGGCGGGGTCCGCGTGCCCGTGAGCCGCCCGTGACGTTCGACCGGCTCTGGTCCGACCTCGCGCCGGTCGGCCGCGACGCCTCGACCGGCGGGTACCGGCGCTTCGCCTGGTCGCGCGCCGACGCGGAACTGCGCGAGTGGTTCGCCGGCCAGGCGCTGGCGCGGGGGCTCGACCTGGTGACCGACCGGGCCGGGAACCAGTGGGCGTGGTGGGGCGACCCGGACGCGCACGGACCGGGGGTCGTCATCGGCTCGCACCTGGACTCGGTGCCCGACGGCGGCGCGTTCGACGGGCCGCTCGGCGTGGTGAGCGCGCTGCTCGCGCTCGACGCGCTGCGCGCCTCGGGAACGCGGCCGGCGCGGCCGGTCGCCGTGGTGAACTTCGGCGACGAGGAAGGCGCGCGGTTCGGCGTCGCCTGCGCGGGGTCGCGGCTGCTGACCGGGGCGCTGCCGCCCGACCGCGCGCTGGGGCTGCGGGACGGCGACGGGACGTCCATGGCCGAGGCGATGGCGGCCGGCGGGTTCGACTGCACGCGGGCCGGGCGGGACGACGAGACCCTGGGCCGCATCGCGTGCTTCGTCGAACTGCACGTCGAGCAGGGACGCGGGCTGGCCGGCCTCGGCCGTCCGGTCGCGGTCGGCACCGGCATCTGGCCGCACGGGCGCTGGCGGATGGAGTTCGCCGGCGAGGCGAACCACGCGGGCACCACCCGGCTGGCGGACCGCCGGGACCCGATGCTCGGCTACGCCGCCGCCGTGCTGCGCGCCCGGGAACTCGCCGGCAAGCACGGCATCCTCGCCACCTGCGGCAAGGTCGCCGTCGAGCCCAACGGCGTCAACGCGATCCCGTCCCGGGTGCGCGGCTGGCTGGACGCCCGCGGCGCCGACGCCGGCGCGGTCCGGGCGCTGGTCGCCGAGCTGTCGGACGGGTGCGAGATCACCGAGGAGTCGTGGACCCCGGCCACGTCGTTCGATACCGGGCTGAGCGGGCGGTGCGCGGCGGTCCTCGGGGGCGCGCCCCGGCTCGCCAGCGGCGCCGGGCACGACGCCGGGGTGCTCGCGCAGGCGGGGATCGCCACGGCCATGCTGTTCGTCCGCAACCCGACCGGGGTCTCGCACTCCCCCGCCGAGCACGCGGACCGGGACGACTGCCTGCGCGGCGTGGACGCGCTGACCGCGGTCGTGACCGACCTGGCCGGGGGGAGGCCGGGATGACGACGCTGTTCGCCCGTTCCGCCCAGTTGCCCTCGGGGCTGGCCGCGAACGTCTTGATCGAGGTCGCCGGCGGGCGGTTCGCGTCGGTGACGCCGGACGCCGTCCCGCCCGCCGGCGCGACGCGGCTGGGCGGCGTCGTGCTGCCCGGTTTCGCGAACGCGCACAGCCACGCGTTCCACCGGGCGCTGCGCGGGCGCACGCACGGGAACGGCGGGACGTTCTGGACCTGGCGCGAGGCGATGTACGCGCTGGCGTCGCGGCTCGACCCGGACAACTACCTCGCCCTGGCCCGTGCGGTGTACGCGGAGATGGCGCTGGCCGGCGTCACCGCGGTGGGCGAGTTCCACTACGTGCACCACGCGCCGGGCGGCCGCCGGTACGACGACCCGAACGCGATGGGCCACGCGCTGCAGCAGGCGGCGCGTGAGGCCGGGATCCGGCTGACCCTGCTCGACACGTGCTACCTGGAAGGCGGGCTCGGTGCGGGCGGCCATCTCCCGCTCGACGAGCTCCAACTCCGGTTCAGCGACGGCAGCGTCGACGCGTGGGCGTCCCGGGTCGCCGATTTCGCGGCCCGGCCCGGCACCGTCGTCGGGGCGGCCATCCATTCGGTGCGGGCCGTCGCCCGCGCCGACCTCGCCAGGGCCGCCGCCGCGAGCGCGGGCCGCCCGCTGCACGTCCACCTGTCCGAGCAGCCCGCGGAGAACCGCGCCGCGCGGGCGTACTACGGCCTTAGCCCGGCCGCGCTGCTTGACGACGGCGGCGCGCTCACGCCGCGCGCCACCGTCGTGCACGCGACGCACCTGTCCGCGCCGGACATCGCGCTGCTCGGCGCCGCTGGGGTGACCGCGTGCTTCTGCCCGACCACCGAGCAGGACCTCGCCGACGGCATCGGCCCGGCCCGCGCGCTCGCCGACGCCGGCGCCCGGCTCTCGCTCGGCAGCGACCAGAACGCGGCCATCGACCTGATCGGCGAGGCGCGGGCGCTTGAGTCCGGCGAACGGCTGGCGTCGCTGCGGCGCGGCCGGTTCCGGCCGGCCGAACTGCTGGCCGCCGCCACGGCGCACGACTCGCTCGGCTGGGGAGCCGGGGCCATCGCCCCCGGCCGGCGCGCCGACCTGGTCTGCGTGCGGACCGACACCGTGCGGACGGCCGGCGCGGACCCCGGCCAGATCCTGCTCGCCGCCACCGCCGCCGACGTCGACGCGGTCTGGGTCGACGGGGCGCCCGTCGTCTCCGGCGGGGCGCACCGTCTCGGCGACGTGGCCGGGCTGCTCGCCAAGGCTGTCGCCGCCCTGTGGGAGGACTCGTGACCAGCGTCCTGGTCGACGGGATCGGCGAACTCGTCACGAACTGCCCGGACCTTCCTGGCGAGGCCGGGATCCTGGCCGGCGCGGCCCTGGTCGTCGACGGTGACCGGGTCGCGTGGGCCGGGCCGTCGGCCGCCGCCCCGGGCGCCGACCGCCGCATCGACGTCGGCGGCCGCTGCGTCGTCCCGGGGTTCGTGGATTCGCACTCGCACCTGGTCTTCGCGGGCGACCGGGCCGACGAGTTCACCGCCCGGATGGCCGGGGCCCGCTACGACGGCGGCGGCATCGCCAGGACCGTGGCGGCGACCCGCGGCGCTTCTGACGCGCGGCTGCGGGCGCTGCTGGCCGCCCGGATCGCGGAGATGCGCGCCCAGGGCACCGGCACCGTGGAGATCAAGAGCGGCTACGGGCTCACCGTCGGGCAGGAGGCCCGGCTGCTGCGCCTCGCCGCCGAGGTCACCGACGAGACCACGTTCCTCGGCGCGCACGTCTGCCCGGACGGCGTCGCCCGCGCGGACTACCTTGAGCTCGTCACCGGCCCGATGCTCGACGCCTGCGCGCCGTTCGCCCGGTGGATCGACGTCTTCTGCGAGCCCGCCAGCCCGCACGCGTTCGACGGCGACCAGGCGCGCGCCGTGCTGAGCGCCGGCCGGGCCGCCGGACTCGGCCTGCGCGTGCACGGCAACCAGCTCGGCCCGGGGCCCGGCGCCCGCCTGGCGGTGGAGTTCGGGGCGGCGAGCGTGGACCACTGCACGTACCTGTCCCCCGCCGACATCGACGCGCTGGCCGGCGGCGACACCGTCGCCACGCTGCTGCCCGGGGTCGAGTTCGCCACCCGGTCGCCGTACCCGGATGCCCGCGCCCTGCTCGACGCCGGAGTCCGGATAGCGCTGGCCACCGACTGCAACCCGGGCACGTGCTTCACCAGTTCGATGCCGTTCGTCATCGCGCTCGCCGTCCGCGAGATGTGGCTCACCCCGTTGGAGGCGCTCCGGGCGGCCACCGCCGGCGGCGCGGCCGCGCTGCGCCGGGACGACGTCGGGCACCTGGGGGTAGGCGCCGCCGCCCGGCTGACCGTGCTCGACGCCCCCAGCTACCAGCACCTCGCCTACCGGCCGGGAGTGCCGATCGCCCGCCTGCTCGACGTCTCCGGTTAGCCCGTACCCGGGGGCGGCTACCCGGGAGCGTCGCGGGATGCCTTCAGGAGCGTCAGTGCCCCGTCCACGGTGGCGGTGAGCGGGATCCGGCGGTCCACCCCGGTCAGCCACAGCAGCTTGCGGGTCTGCTGCCGCGAGCAGACCGCGTGCAGGCTGCCGCCGTGCGCGCCGGCCCGGCGGGCCACGGCGACGAGGGCACCGAGCCCGGCCGAATCGATGAACGTGACCCGGTTAAGCTCGACGATCAGCGGTTGGCCGCCGTCTACCAGCCCGAACAGGCGCTCCCGCAGACTGGCCGCGGTGGACATGTCGATATATCCCGCGACCTCCGCGATCACCGCGCCGCGTTCGGAGCGAACCGCGACGGCTAGCTCATCACCCATGGCCGTTCTCCTGCCGCATACCGCCGTAACCGCCCTAGCCGGTTCCCCGGATCCGGCTGGGACGTGCGGTCTCTACTGCCCGCTCGCGCGCCGATCATGCCGGGGCAGGTCGGCTGCCGTGCGACTTCTTCCCCCGGCAGTGGCTAGCGGGGCTGGACCGCGGTGAAGATCCGGCGCATGACGAGCGCGAGTTGCACCCGCTGTTTCCCGCGCTGGCTCAGCACGGCCCAGCCGAGCGCCCGGTCGGCGCGGACCGCGCGCTCCTGCACGGTCGAGTGGTGCAAGTGAAGGAGGGCGGCGGCGTCGCGGAGGCTGTCGGTGGTGCTGATCGCCTGCAGCGTCTCAAGCATCCAGGGCGTTTTCGCCGCGGCTGATTCCAGGGTCGCGACGTCCGGTGGCGGAACGTCCTCGGGGCCGGGCTTCTCCGCGATGGCCAGCAGCGCGCCTGCGTCTTCGGCAAGCACGGTCAGGCGCTGAAAAACCGGCGCAGCCACCGGATCCGGGCGTTTTTCGTGTCCTGCGACACGGCCGCCTGGGGTGCCATGCCGTCGTAGCCGTGGAACCCGCCCGCGAAGACGTGCAACTCCGCCTGGCCGCCGGCCCGCCAGATGCCGCTCGCGTACGAGACCGCCTCGTCGC
>DAHWEX010000292.1 GCA_027326205.1 Actinomycetota bacterium | reverse complement strand
CCCCCTACCCGGAGGAAACCTCCCGCCTCCTTTGGCAGGACCACGCCCCGCCCCGCCCGCTGCCGCTACTCTCCTGAGGCCTGAGGCTCAGCGCCGTGGCTTAGAGTACGTCCGTGGCCGATGAGCGGAGGTTCGCGGATGTCGGAAGCCTGCGCCCGGTGGTCCGTGCGGTCTTCGGCGGGGACCGGCGCCTGCTCAGGGTGGCGCGGCTGGCCGGCGGCTCGAAGAAGGGCGCCTACCGCCTGACGATGGAGGACGGCGGCACGGTCCTCCTCTACGCCTGGGACGATACCGAGGACTACTGGCAGGGGGTGCTTCCGGCCGGCGCCGACGATCCGGCCGACCCGTTCTCGCACCCGTCGGGCCTCACCCCGTTCGAGACCGCGGCCCGCCGCCTGGCGGCCGCGGGCGTCCGCTGTCCGGAGATCCTGTCCGCGGACCGGTCCGGGGCGCTGTATCCAGCGGACATCGCTCTGGTCGAGGACGTTGCGGGCGGCAGCCTTGAAGCCCTGCTGGAAACCGATCCCGTGGCGGCGGAGCGCCCTTTGGCGGTGCTTGCGGACTGGCTGGCCGCCATGGCCGCCGTCCGGTCCGCGTCATTCGGAAAGGTGGCGTTCGTCGACGCGGGAGGCCGTTCGCGCGGGACTTCGTGCGAGGCAGTCATGCTCGACCGTGCGCTGGGCGAGCTCACGGAGATTGCCGGGCGCGACCGGCGTGCCGCCGCCGCTCAGGATCGGCTCACCGAAACGCTGCACTCGCTGGCCGAGCCGATCGAGGTCCGCCCCGAGGTGGCACTGATCCACGGCGAGCTCGGCCCCGACCACGTCCTGCTAGACCGCCGCGGTGATCCGGTGCTGATCGACATCGAAGGAGCGATGTACTTCGACGCCGAGGTCGAGCACGTCTGGATGCGCATGCGGTTCGGCGAGCACTACGCAAAGCTGAACCGGGGAGGTCTTGACGAGGACCGGCTCCGGCTCTACCAGTTGTGCATGCACCTGGACCTGGTCGCGGGGCCGCTGAGAATCGCGGACACCAGCCATCCCGAGCGCGAGTGGTTCCGTGACCTGGCCGAACGGCACCTGCAACGTGCCCTGCACTACCACGGCTAGCGGCGCTCGATCGTCTAGGGCCCCGGCGGCATCGGTGAACTGGCTGCCGCGGTGCTGTGCCCAATGGCCAGATGCGACCGTGAGTGGCGGGAGCGACATTGGAGTTCTTCCCGTGGCCCGTGAAAAGCCGGGGTGTGATCTCTCACCGCTGGGATCGCAGCACGGCGACCTCGGGGAAGTCCTCGGGCGAGCCGTAGCCGTGCTCGGCCAGCCTACGGTAATCGAACAAGATATCGGGCAAACTAAAAATCACACTGTCATCCGGAAGGATGCGGGCCGAGTCGGGCTAACGGTCGGACGTCCCCCGGAATCACCGTGCCGTCGGGCATGACCGTTGCCAGGGCATGGCGCGGCCTGGCGGCAGCGCTGACCTGGGAGGCTTCGTCGCCCTCATAGCTGAGTTCGGACCTGATTATGATGCGCGTCTGCGGGTCCAAACCGCACAGGTGCTCAAGTGAGACGGGCACCTCGGTCAGCTCTGCGATCCTGAGCAGTTCCGTGTCCGACGTCAGCTCCGCCACCTCGCGGATGTCGTCACGCATATGCGGGACCAGCGGGGTGGTGGTCTGGTAGACGCCGCCGCTTCGCCGTAGCACTTCCGCGAGCGCCATTCCCGGCCGACCGGGGCAGGCGCGCAGGCCCGCTTCATAGATCCGCATCGTTGGGTCTTCGGGTTCTAGCACCTTGGCATAGGCCCGGAACGTAGCCATCCGATCGACCTTCCGTCCGCTGTCCGGCATCGGAACGCTGCCGGGTACCAACGGTATGAGCTGGGGCGAGTACGCGGCAAGCCGGTGATCGTCGCTGGTCGTTCTGCCGGGCCTTGGGCGGGTGCGGTCCCGGCTGGCGACGCGTGGCGGACGGTCGCGGCGATATCCCCGCTATATAGGCATTGATGAGCCATTCGATGATGGTGGCGACCTGGTACGCCGGCGAGCGGTAGCGCGACTGGACGAGCAGGGCGCGACCAGGCCAACTAAAGTTCAAAGTCACACGCCTGAGACCTGACAGCGCCCCCTGGCGGCTGCCCGGGTCGATATACGGCAGGTGACCGATGTCTTGCAGTGCAACTTGCACGAGTATTGCTTGTGCAACCAGCCGTGGGGAGAGACAGTGGCTGGTGGTCAAACTACCGGCTGAGGGTCAGCCTGGTTGGCGCTTTCTAGCTTCCCCGTGGACGGGGCTGTGACGCTCCCGCGTATCCAGCCCCATGTCCGCGACCGGTGCCGCAACCGGTGCGCGGAGGTGCCCGCGGGGGAGACGGGGACGGTGAGTCGTTGCCCCCGGAGGCTCACCGTCCCCGGACCCGGCCAAGGCGCCAATCCGAGAAGTCAGTGAAGGGACAACGTGGGAACCCTAATGGCGGGAATCGTGGAAGCCCCGGACGGGATGTGGTTCAAGAGTTCGCTGAGCTTCGCGAACGGCAACTGCGTCGAGGTGTCCGACCTGCCCGGCGGCAGGATCGGCGTCCGCAACAGCAGAGAACGGGAAGGGCCGGTGCTCCGGTTCACCTCGGATGAGTGGCAGGCGTTCCTCGGCGGCGTCCGCAAGGGCGAGTTCGATGACTTCGGCCGGATTCGGATGTAACCGAGACAGTGGAACGCGGGCCCGGGGGTCCGGGCCCGCGCGGCTGCCGGCGAAGCTCTAGCGGAGGGCAGCCGTGGCCCCCGTGGCCGTGCCCTGGTGCGGGGCACGGCCACGGGCCATGGCCCGCACCGGGGCACAGAGCCCACTGGGAGGTCCCGGGTGCTACCTGATGGTTTCGGTTTCGGTTTCGTCCGACGGGACGCGGCGCGGGACCGGGACGGACGGTTCCCCGTCCGCCACCACCAGGCGGGGGACCGCGGTGACGCGTCCGGCTACCACCGCCGCGAACAGCACGATGACGATGCCGAGCCCGGTGAAGAAGCCGACCTGCTCCAGGACGCGCATCGCGGTCCCGGTGCTCGCGGGGACGCCCGCGGGGTTAGCGGAGGTCCAGAGCGGGGCGACGACGTTGCCCAGGGCGAACCAGGCGCCGCTGGCGATCGCCAGGAGCGAGCCGAACAGGGCCGTGTGCCTGCTGCGCGCCCACATCATCAGCAGGCCGCCGAGCAGGGCGCCCGCCCCGGGGAGGACCTCCAGCCACAGTCGGCCGGTGTTGTAGGTCCACGCCGTGTCCGGCGTGTACGCGTAGTTGAAGTACGGGCCAACGAACGGGATTATGCCGCCCCAGATGCCCAGCAGGGCCACCAGCAGCCCGCCGAAGATTCCGTGGGTGCGGCGTATCCGCATCATCCCAACCACTGGTATCACTTCCCTCTCGGGTGTAACCGCGTGAGTCGCCTCTACGAGGCTCTCGATCACGGCTACCCGTCAGGAGGGAAATATTCCGCTCAGCTCAAAACAGCTCAAAACAGCGCGGAATCGGGTGGAGCGAATGGCGAAATGTCAGGACCGCTGGCTGGCGGCGATCTCGCTGCGCACGTCGTCCATGTTGAGGCCGCGAACCGCCTCGATCAGCTTCTCGAGCGAGGCGGCGGGCAGCGCGCCGGCCTGGGAGAACACCAGGACGCCGTCCCTGAAGGCCATCAGGGTGGGGATCGAGGTGATCTTCGCCGCGGCGGCCAGGCCCTGCTGGTCCTCGGTGTCGATCTTGCCGAAGGTGATGTCCGCGTGGCTCTCGCTGGCGGCCTCGAAGACGGGCCCGAACGCCCGGCACGGCCCGCACCACGCGGCCCACCAGTCGACGAGCGTGATGCCCGATCCGGTAATGGTCTGCTCGAAGTTCTCTTCGGTCAGTGCGACGGTGCTCATTGCGCTCCTCAGGCGTTTGGTGCTCCCCGGGCCAGTGGCCAGTACAGCGAGAACCGGGCCGAGCGCATTCCCGGGCCCGCGGCCCGCGCCTACCAGGCTTCCGCGACCGCGATCGCGATGGCGGCGACCAGGTTGGAGTAGCTGGCCCTGGCGGAACTGGCCAGGACGGCCTTGCCGGCGGACGTGACGGTGACGACGAGCCGCCCGTCGGCGAGGGCCCGGGTGAGCCGCGCGGCGGCGTCGGGGACCGCCGTGCCCGCGGCCCGCGCGTCCGTGATCTCGCGCAGCGCGTCGCGCAGCCGCAGCAGTGCCCCGTGCTCGGAGTTGCTGATGACCGCGTCGTCGGGAAGCAGGCCGGCCGTGCGCAGCCAGGGCACCGCTTCCTCCCGGGTCCCGAGCAGGTCGGTGCCATCCGCGGTCACCGTCCCGGCGAGCGACGCCAGCACGCCCTGGCCGGCGTCCGGCGGTACAGAGGGATTGTGATCAGTCACCCACCGATCGTAGCGCCCGCAAGGGCCGCCAAGGCACCGATCGCTCGTGTCTGGTTTTGGGTTTTCCGGTGAGTTGATGGGGAAATGTCGGACGGGATGGTGGCCGACCGGATGGTGAGCGGAAGCACGTCGGCGCTTGAGGAATCAGCGGCGCGCGATTTAGTTGTATTCAGTTAAGTACCTGGGAAGCCGAACGCCAACGCACGGGAGATCCATGAGTGAGCCAGACGTGTGCCCGGTGGACGCGCGGGGGAAGCGGGAGCAGCCAGCGGGGGCGCCCGGCCTGTCGCCCGGCCTGGTCAGGCTCATGGCCGTCACCTGCGCGGTGACCGTCGCGAACCTCTACTATGCCCAGCCGCTGCTGCACTCGATCGGCACCGACCTGGGCGTCAGCCAGGGCAGCGCCAGCCTCCTGGTCACGGTAGGCCAGCTTGGCTACGCGGCGGGCCTGCTGTTCATCGTGCCCGCGGGCGACATCGCGCGCCGCCGCCCGCTGCTCACCGGCCTGCTCGCGTTCTGCGCGGTGACGCTGGCGGGCGCGGCGCTCGCCCCCAACCTGGCCGCGCTCGCCGCGGCCGTCACGCTGTGCTGCGTCGCGTCCGTGGTCGTCCAGATGCTCGTCCCCTACGCCGCGACGCTGGCCGGCGACAACGAGCGGAGCCGGGTCATCGGCACGCTCATGGGCGGCCTGCTGATCGGCATCCTGCTCTCGCGCACGTTCGCCGGGGTGGTCGCCGCCGGCTTCGGCGGCTGGCGCACGGTCTACGCCGTCGGCGCCGTGTTCATGGCCGTCACCGCGGTCATGCTGCGCCGCGCGCTGCCCGACCACGGCAGGCAACTGGAGATCACCTACCGGCAGCAGCTCCGGGGCGTCCTCGAGGTCGCCCGCGCGGAGCCGGCGCTGCGCTGGCGGAGCCTGATGGCCGCCTGCGGGTTCGGCAGCTTCGCGTGCTTCTGGACCACGGTCACGTTCCTGCTGGCCGGCCCGCAGTACGACTTCTCCCAGCTGGACATCGGCCTGTTCGCGCTGGTCGGCGCGGCGGGCGCGACCACCGCGCTGGCCGGCGGACGGGTGCTCGACCGGCGGCCGGAACTGCGCTGGCCGGTCACCGGGGCGGCGCTCGCCCTGCTCGCGGTCTCGTACGCGGCGATCGGCCTGGGCGGCGCGCACCTGGGCGGGGCCGGCCTCGCCGCCCTCGTCGTCGGCGCCCTGCTGATGGACGCCTGCGTGCAGGCGGCGCACGTGACCAACCAGAGCGTCATCTACGACCTGCTGCCCCAGGCGCGGTCGCGGATCACCACCGTCTACATCACCACGATGTTCGCCGGCGGCGCGGTCGGCTCGGCGGCCGGCGCCCAGGCCTACGACCGCTGGGGCTGGACCGGGTCCACCCTGGTGGCGGCGGCCTTCCCGGTCCTCGGCCTGCTGTGCTGGCTCGCCTCCCGCCGCCACGAACTGCCCGGGCGGGAGCAACCGGTCACCGCTCGCGCCGGCTAGTTAACGACCGCGCCGGCGCCAGTTCGCGCTCGATTTCCTGGAGGCTGCGGCCCTTCGTCTCCGGCACCTTGCGCCAGAAGTAGCCCAGGGCGACCAGGGTGAGGAACCCGAACAGGAAGAAAACGCCCACGCCGCTGATCGCGCTGAGCAGGGTCAGGAACGAGATCGTGACCACGAAGTTCGCCGCCCAGTTCGCCATCGAGGCGACGCTCATCGCGGCGCCGCGGATCTTCAGCGGGTAGATCTCGGCGATGAGCAGCCAGAAGACCGGGCCGAGCCCGATCGCGAACGACCCCGTGTAGACCAGCAGGCCGAGGACCGCGACGATCGCGAGCGCGCCGTGCAGGCTCTCGCCGCCCAGGAAGCTGAGCGCCGTGATCGTCATGCCCACGGCCATCCCGGCGGTGCCGGCGAGCAGCAGCGGTCGGCGGCCGACCCGGTCAAGGAGCCAGATCGCGACGATCGTCATGCCGACGTTGACCGCCCCGTTGACGACGTTGGCGAGCAGCGCCGCCGAGTTGCCGAACCCGGCCCCCTGCAGCAGGGTCGGGGCGTAGTAGATGACCGTGTTGATCCCGGTGATCTGCTGGAAGACCGCGAGCAGCACGCCGACCATGAGCAGCGGCCGCACCCGGGGGGACACGAGATCCCGGTAACCGCCCTCTCGCCGCGCGATCTCCCGGACCTCGCGGATCTCCTCGTCGATGTCCTCCTCGTTCCGGACCCGGCGCAGCACCTGGCGCGCCTCCTCCTCCCGGCCCTGCCTGATCAGCCAGTGCGGACTTTCCTTCTGGAAGAGCATGCCGGCGAACAGGGCCGCGGCGGGGACCGTCGCGAGGCCGAACATCAGCCGCCAGTTCCCCGTGCCGGACAGGCCGTAGTCGATCAGGTAGGAACCCAGGATGCCCACGGTGATCGCGAGTTGGTTCAGGCTGACCAGGCCGCCGCGCACGCGGGGCGGGACGATCTCGCCGATGTAGAGCGGCACGACCATCGACGCGGATCCGACGGCCAGGCCGATGATGACCCGCGCCGCCAGCAGCGTGGGGTAGGTGGGGGTGAACGCGGCGAGGAGCACGCCGACGATGAACACCAGGGCCGTGATCAGCACGGTGAGCCGTCGGCCGATCCAGTCGGAC
>DAHWEX010000290.1 GCA_027326205.1 Actinomycetota bacterium | reverse complement strand
TGCTGAACGCGAGGTCGAAGCCCGCGTCGAGGCCGCTGCGCAGGATGTGCGCCGACAAGTCCTCGTGCCCCCGGAAGAACATCCGCGGCAGGCCGAACTCGCGTTCCTCGTTGTACCAGTTGGCGTCGTAGAACGGCGCCTTGCCGACGAGGAACTGCGGCATGTTGTCGAGCCAGATCTGGTGGAAGTGGTCGCTGCCCACCAGCACCAGTACGTCCGGGTTGGCCCTGGTGAGGGTCTCGCGGAACGAGGTGATCTTGGCGACCCACTCGTCGGCGAACGGCGGCCGCTCCGCCCCCGTCGACGTGGACGCGCGATAGTAAAAAGGGTGGTGGGTCGAGGCGATGACCGCTGCGATGGTCGCCATGGCGGCTCCCTTGCCGTGTGTGTCCTACAGGGGGATGCGGAGCAGGGTTAAGCGGAACAGGGTTACTCGGGCTTCGGCGTCACGTACGTGGCGTTCCTGTCCACATGCAGGTAGATATCGTTGGCGATCGGCATCCGCTGCTCCTCGGCGAGCTGGCCGAGCAGCCCCGCGGTCCTGGCGAGCAGCGCGAAGCCGCGCAGCATCTCCAGCGGCAGGCCGAGGTCGGCGAGGACCGCGCCGCAGACGCCCGCGCCGTTCAGCGGCAGCGTCCGGCCGAGCACCTGCGGGTGGACCCGGCCGATCGCCTCGAACAGGCGCAGGTGCGGGCCGCGCACGCCCTCCTCGGTGGCGATCTGGATCAGCCGGGGGGTGCGCGGGTCGCGGACCTTGTGCACCGGGTGCCCGATGCCGGGGACGAACTTCTTCGCGGCCCGGGCCTTCTTGACCGCGTCCAGCGCGAGCGCGTCGAAGCCAGCGTCGTCGGCGGGGACCTGGCCGGCTTCCGCCAGCGTCGCGCCGAGGAACTGCCCGCAGTCCTCGGTGACGCCGAGGAACCGGGATCCGCCGCCAAGCAGGCCGGCCGCGAGCGCGCCCTGCAGCGAGTCCGGGGCGGACAGGTAGGTCAGCCGGGCGGCGATGGCGGTCGGCGTGAAGCCGTGGTCGGCGAGCGCGACGAGCACCGACTCGAAGACCCGCACCTGCGACGGCGACGGGCGGCGCTGGGTCACCATCCACAGCGTCAGCTCGCCGAAGCCGACCTTGCCCATCAGGTCCTGCGCCAGGTCCTGGCCGAGCAGGGTGATCGTGTCGGCGTCCGAGGTACCGAGCGACGTCGGGTAGTCCTGGGCCATGGGCTCACTCCTTCGCATCGAGCGGCGGCTGTTGTCCGCGGGGGGCACGGGGGGTCGTCCCCCCGGGAGACACCGGCTGGCTGGAGGCGCGATGAGATGGCGGTTCCTGCCATCGCGCCTTCAGCCAGCCGCGGATGTCGTCGCCGTGCTCGTCGAGTTCCGGCGGCGCGAGCGGGTAGCTGGGCGGCGTCTTGGAGTAGGTGACCGGGTGCCGCATCGTCGGCCGGGCCTTATCGCCGGTCCCCGCGCTGACGATCGGCTCGAGGCCGATCTTCTCGGCGAACGCGATGCCCTTGTCCACGGTGTTGATCGGCCCGCACGGGACGCCGACCGCGATCAGTTCGTCGAACCACTCGGCCGCCGACCTGGCGCTGAGCTTCTCGGCGAGCAGCGGCTTGAGGATGTCGCGGTTCGCGGTCCGGCCGGCGTTGCGGGCGAACCTCGGGTCTTCCGCCAGCTCAGGGGCGCCGAGCACCTCGCACAGCTTGCGGAACTGCACGTCGTTGCCGGCCGTGACGATCAGTTCGCCGTCGCCGGTGGGCAGCGGCTCGTAGGGGAACAGGCTCGGGTGCGAGTTGCCCATCCGGAACGGCACGACGCCGCCGGCCGCGTAGGCGCTCGTCTGGTTCACCATGCCGGACATCGCCGACGCCAGCAGCGACGCGTCGAGGTGCTGTCCCTCGCCGGTGCGCTGGCGGTGGTTGAGCGCGGCGAGGATGCCGATCGCGGTGTGCAGCCCGGCGATCACGTCGAACGCCGAGATGCCGGCCCGGTACGGCGGGCCCGCCGGATCCCCGGTCAGCGACATCAGCCCGGACATCGCCTGCACCATGAGGTCGTAACCGGGCAGGTGCCCGCCGCCGCCGCTGCCGAACCCGCTGATCGACGCGTAGATGACCGAGGGGTTCAGCGCGCTGACCCCGTCGTAGTCGAGGCCGAACCGCTTGAGGCCGCCTGGCTTGAAGTTCTGCACGAACACGTCCGCGCGCCTGGCCAGTTCCGTGGCGAGGGCGAGGTCGGCCGCGTCCTTGAGGTCCAGCGCGACGGACCGCTTGTTCCGGTTGATCGCCAGGAAGTAGGTCGAGACGCCGTCCTCGGTGACCGGCGGCATCCACGACCGCGTGTCGTCGCCGCCCGGGGACTCCACCTTGATCACGTCCGCGCCGAGGTCGGCGAGCAGCATGGTGCAGTACGGCCCGGCCAGGACCCGGGAGAAGTCCGCCACGAGCAGCCCGGAGAGCGGCCCTGGCCGCTCGGCTTCGGTCACTGAGTAGTTCCCCTCACGCTGGTTGGCCAGCCACGCTGTTTGGCCAGCCACGGTGTGTGCCCGAGCGCGCTGTCTGCCCGGACGACGGTGCTTGCCCGGACGACTGCGCTCGCCAGAACGACTGTGCTTGCCAGAACGACTGTGCTTGCCCAGGCAATGTCCGCTTATCGGACACTTGTCCGTCTGTCGAGTATGTTGGCCGGGCGAATCCCTGTCAAGACGGCTTACCGGCAGGCGCAACCCCGCTGCCAGCGGTACCGCCGACGGCCATGGTAACCCCGGCCGGCCCGGCGGTTACCTGGGGAACGCCGTGCACCGCCGCCCAGTCGGCGCTGATCGCGCCGGCCGCCTGGATGAGCAGCGGCAGGTGCTGGCCGATCAGCACGTCCAGCGGCGTCTCGGCCGCGTGCGCGTTGACGTTGAGCGCGGCGATCACCCGGCCCTCGCCGTCGCGCAGCGGCACCGCGACCGAGCGGATGCCCGGCGCAAGCTGCTCGTCGGTGAGCGCCCAGCCGCGGGCGCGCACCTCGCGCAGGGCGGCGGCGCGCTCGGCGGCGTCCGGCTGCCACCGCGGCGTGATGCCGGACCTGGAGGGCTCGGCGATCACCCGTTCCGCGTCCGCCAGGGGAAGCGCGGCGAGCAGCACCTTGCCGAGGGACGTGGGCATCGCGGGGAACCGCGTGCCGATGGTCACGGCCAGGGCCACGATCTTCGGGACGGCGACCCGCGCCACGTAGACGATGTCCGACCCGTCGAGCTGCGCGATCGACGTGGACTCCCTGGTCCGCGCGACGAGCTCCTCCATGTGCGGGCGGGCGATCTCCCACAGCCCGTGCGAGAGCACGTAGGACATGCCGAGGTCGAGCACCCGGGGGGTCAGCTCGTAGCCGCCGGCCTCCGCCTGCCGGACGTAGCCGAGTTGCTCCAGCGTCAGCAGGATCCGGCGGGCCGTCGGCCGCGGCAGCCCGCTCGCGGCGGCCACGGCGGCGAGCGACATGACCGGCTGGCTGGCCTTGAAGGACCTGATCACGTCGAGGCCGCGGGCGATCGCCTCGATGAAGTCAGGGCTGTCATCCCGACGAGCCACCTGAACCTCCGACAAGTCCGGGCCCGCCGGACAATCCGCCAGGCACCCTGCCCCGCACTCTAGCGCCTTGCTGGTCAGTTGTCCGCACTGCGGACAACCGAACGATTGCGCGGGCCCCGCTGGGGCTATCTCCGGCTCTTGACACCGGGCGGAGAACGCGACAGTGTTCGATCAGGTTTCTGATGACCGACTAACGGACGATCGTCCGGCATCCTTGTGACCAGCCCTCACCGTGGAGGTTTCCTCATGACTGCACCGCAGCCGGGCCAGCCGGTTGTGTTCCGGAACGCGACCGTGCTCACGATGGACGACGCGCACACGGTCCTGCACGACGCCGACGTCCTGGTCTCCGGGGAGACGATCGCCGCGGTGGGCCATGGCCTCGCGGTTCCCGAGGGCACGGCGGAGATCGACGCCGCGGGCGGCATCGTCATGCCCGGCATGATCGACACCCACCGCCACATGTGGCAGACGGCCATGCGCGGCTACGGCGCCGACTGGACGCTCACCCAGTACTTCGTCTACTACTACCTCCAGTGGGGCAAGATCTTCCGCCCCGAGGACTACTACGCGGGCAACCTGCTGTCGGCCATCGAGGCGGTCGACGCCGGCGTGACCACCAGCGTCGACTGGTCGCACGGGCTGCGCACCACCGAGCACGCGGACGCGGCGGTGGACGCGCTCGAGTCGGTGCCCGGCCGGTTCGTCCTCGGCTACGGCAACATCTTCGCGGGCGCGTGGGAGTGGGCGACGACCCCGGAGTTCCGCGACTTCTACACCCGCCGGATCGACGGCAAGGGCGACATGCTGGGCTTCCAGATCGCCTTCGACCTGCCGGGCATCGAGGGCTTCCCGGAGAAGGCGGCCTTCGACGTCGCCCGCGACCTCGGGGTCGCGGTGACCACGCACGCCGGCGTGTGGAAGGTCACCGGCGACGCCGGGATCAACCAGATGTACGACGGCGGCTACATGACCCCGGGCACCATCTACGTGCACGCGGCGTCGCTGTCCCCGGACTCGTACCACAAGATCGCCGCGACCGGCGGTTTCGCCTCGGTCTCCACCGAGTCCGAGTGCAACGCCGGCCAGGGCTACTCGCCCACCTGGCGGCTGCGCAGGTACGGCATCCCGGTCTCGCTGTCCAACGACACCAGCGTCTGGTGGTCCGCCGACATGTTCGCCGCGATGCGGGCCACGCTCAACGCCGACCGCGCCAAGACGCACGACGAGGCCCACGAGTTGGACGAGACCCTCACCAACCACTTCCTGCGGGCCGAGGACGTGGTGGACTACGCCACCCGGGGCGGCGCGAAGGCCCTCGGCCTCGACTCGAAGGTCGGCTCGGTCGAGCCCGGCAAGAAGGCCGACCTGGTGCTGATCAAGAACGACAACTCCCCGGTCGGCTTCCCGGTGCTGCACCCCTACGGCCACGTGGTTTACCAGGCCGGCCGTGGCGACGTGCACACCGTGCTGGTCAACGGCAAGGTCGTCAAGCACGACCACAAGCTGGTCGGCATCGACCTGGCCGCCGCGAAGTCCGCGATCGAGTCCACGATCGAGTACCTCAAGGCCGAGCACGGCGCCGAGGAATGGGAGAAGGGCATGCACCCGGAGATCCCGGCGCACGAGACCCTCAACAACCCGTACACCTACCGCGACGACGTCTCCGCCTGGAAGGAATCCGACGCCGTCTTCACCGAAGACCAGGCCGAGTAGCCACCTTCGGGCTTCCAACAATTCTGGCGCTTAACGGGCGGCCTACGGCCGACCTTAAAAGGCTAACGCGAGCGATCCGCCCGCGTCCCTCACCGATGCCGAAGGCGAGGCGGGGGCGGGGCGGATCGTCCGATGCCGAAGGCGAGGCCAGAACCGAGCAGGCGAAGCAACGACCCGTTCGGAAGCCTAAAACGCCTGCCGCCATAGCGAGACCGGTCACACCCGAGGTCTTGACCTTGATTTTGACTTTGACTTTGGCCGATGCCGAAGGCAAGGCACCCGGATAACGCGAAGGGGGTGGGTGGAGGTTCGCCGCGGCCCTTCCGAAGGAGTGGCCGCG
>DAHWEX010000275.1 GCA_027326205.1 Actinomycetota bacterium | reverse complement strand
GCCCGGGCGACCGGCTGGCCGCGACGTTGCCCGCGCACCCCTACCGGCTCGGGCCGGCCGCCGGGGAAGTATTCGGCGGGCTCGGCGTCGACCTGCCCGCTCTCTTGGGCGTCCCGCGGTCCGACCGGCCGCTGCTGCGGTTCTGCACCGACTGGACCGAGCAGCGCCATCACCTCGCCGGGGCGCTCGGAGCCGCCTTGCTCACCGCCCTGTGCGACAGCGGCTGCCTCGTCCGCCGCCCCAAGCGGGTCATCCGGCTCACCGAGCGCGGCGCGGCGGTGCTGCGCGAGCGGCTCGGCGCGGACGTTACGGCTTGACCTTTCCCTGGGGCAGAGCCCACCGTTGGCAGCGCAGACGCTCCGCCGAATCAGGGGATGGATGATGGCCGTTCGCGAATCCGCCACCGGGCCCGCGGCCGCGGTGGCCAGGCTCCGCGCGCTGCTTCCCCCCGCCGGGCCGACGCGCGGGTACGCGTTCGCGACCCTGGTCGACGCGACCGGGACCGGCATGTTCCTGACCGTCAGCGTGCTGTTCTTCACCCGCTTCGCCGGGCTCGCGGCCGGCTCGGTGGCCCTCGGGCTGTCGCTGGCGGGCCTGGCGGCGATGATAGGGGCGGTGCCGCTCGGCTCGCTCGGCGACCGCTTCGGGTACCGGCGGGTCTGGGTGATCGTCACCGTCGTCCAGGCGGTCGTGTACGCGTTCGGCGGCTCGCGGCTGCGCAACGCCGCCGACCATCCGGAACGGGTAGCGTGACGCACTAATCTCACTGACTTACCAATTTCCTGACGTGCACCAATCTCACTAGCGCACGAATCTCAGCGGCGCACTATATTCCCTGGATGCAGCAAATCCACTGACGCTCCAGAGAACGGGACATTAGTCCGATATCGAGTGGGTAGAGTGCGTCGGCATGAGGTATTCGGTGGCAGTAGCCGGGGCGGGGTCCGTCGCCGCGGGCCTGCTCCTCGCGGCCTGCACGTCGTCGTCCGCGCCAGCGGCGCCAGCCCCGGACACCGCGTCGCTAACTGCCGTTGCCGGGCGGTCCAGTGCCACTCTTAACGTGCTGACGGGGACGGCGATCCTCACGATCAAGACGGCCAACTTCGGCGCCGGCGGCTCGCTGCTGCGGGTCGGCACGCCGCCGGGCGGCCCCGCGCCGCACTTGCGGGACACGACTGCCCAGCCCGGGGGAAGCACCGACGTCTTTCTCTCCGCACCGGGGGCCGCGCAGGTCACGGTCACCTTGAACACGGCCGTGGCCTGGCAGCTCAACCTGGGCGGCGGCACCACGCGGACCAGTGCCGACTTGCGTGGCGGCCAGGTGACGGGGATCGTGATCACGGCGGGCTCGGACGTCATCAACCTCGCGCTCCCCCGGCCGCGCGGCGACGTGCGGGTTCAGCTCGCGGCCGGCGCCAGCCAGTTCCTGCTCAGCCGGCCGGAGGGTGTCCCGGCCCAGGTGATCGTGAACGGGGGCGCGGGCAACGTATCGCTCGACGGTCACGACTACGTCGGCGTCGCGGCCGGGGCCGTGTTCAGCACGGCGGGCTGGGGCACGGGCACGGCCAGCTTCGACGTCGACGCGACGGCCGGCGCCGATCAGGTCACCGTCACGGCCCGCTCCAGCTAGCGCCGGGGCACTGGCCAGCGAAGCCGGCGGCTGAGACAATCGGCCGGTGCCAGCACCAGAGAGCGAACGCGGCAGCGCCGACACCGAGCCTCCGGAGGCGATGGCGGCCCGCGTCCGGGCCAGCTTCGAACGGCAGGCGATGATGGACACGCTCGGCGTGCGGATGTCGGCGGTCGAGCGGGGGCGGATAGAACTCGCCGTGGATTATGACGACCGGTTCACCCAGCAGCACGGGTTTTTCCACGGCGGCGCCGTGGCCGCCGTGCTGGACAGCGCCTGCGGGTACGCGGCGTTCTCGGTCATGCCGCCGGACGCGGCCGTCCTCACGGCGACCTACACGATCAACCTCCTCGCGCCCGCAGCCGGCCGACGGTTCGTGATGACCGGCGAGGTCGTCCGGGCGGGCCGCACCCTCGTGGTCTGCCGCGGCGAGGCAACCGCGGACGGCGCGGCGAAGCCGTTCGCGGTCATGCAGGCCACGCTGAGCGTCCTCCACGACCGCCCCGGAATCACGCACTAAGGCGGGTGTAGCGGAGGAAGCGCTAACGACCGCCGGTAAGGATGTTGCGGGCTCGGGCTCCGCGGGCTCGGGGAAAAGCTGGGCGGAGGTCTCGCCCAGGTAGGCGCGCTTCAGCCAGGCGTCGAGTTCGTTCGCGTCGCGGCAGGCGCTGATGACCGCGAGCGCGTGCTTGGAGGGCTTGTCACCGCGCAGGACAAGGAAGTCCTTCAGATTGGCACCGATCACCGTTGCCTTGACTCTGGCCTCGGCGTCGTTGACTCTGGCCTCAGCTTCGGCCTGAGCCTTGGCCGTGAGCTCGGCCGTGATCCTGGCCTCGTAGTCACGGAAGGACTCCAGTTCGCGGAGCCGCTCCAGCATCTCCGGGCTCAAGCCTGCCTCCAGCATGGTCATCTTCGGTGCCTCCTCCATCATAGTTTGGAAGTACAGGTCAGCCAGCG
Source organism: Actinomycetota bacterium (assembly GCA_027326205.1). Taxonomy (GTDB): domain Bacteria; phylum Actinomycetota; class Actinomycetes; order Streptosporangiales; family Streptosporangiaceae; genus Trebonia. The sequence continues at coordinate 2,027 of DAHWEX010000275.1, read as the reverse complement.
TGGGATCCTCGCTGGTCAACTCCATCAGCATGTCGTGCGCCCAGCCCGGTACGCCCGCGTCGAAGTCCGCGAGCGCCGCCGGAATGGCCCGCGCGCCGAGCGACAGGGCCGACTTGTCCCGCAACTGCCCAAGGTCGCCCCCGGAGTGGAACGACGCCGCGAAAGTCAGTTCCGGCCGACGGGTCGCGTCCTCCGCCCGGAACCGTGCTGTTGAGCCCGGCTTGTCTGACAGCACGAACAGATGACCGCCGACGTCGAGATTCCGTACTCCGCTTCCGTGGTATGCGTGCAGCGTTGCGTACTTGCCCCGTTTGTACTCCCGCTGCATCTCAACGGAAGCGAAGAACACCGGCTTGCCGTTGCGCAGCAGGCGCACCGTCGCGTCGGTGTAGATCGTCCGTCCGTTCTTCAGGTAATGGCTGTCTGGCCCCAGCACTACCTGGTCACAGTCCGGCAACAGCACTCCCAGCGCTTCCCCGAGCGCGAGCACCGCGTCCGGGTAACCGTGCACGATCGCACATACGAGCTGATGACGAGCACTCAAGTTATTCATAGCACTTACGGTAGCACATGAGTTCCTGACGGATGCTCCTTAGACGCACATCCTCGACTTTCAAGGTCACGATTCAGACTAGCACTTACGTGACTAGTCGACCATGTATGAGCTAAACCATTCAGGGGTCAGAAGACCTGGGGGAACAGGGAAACGGCTCGCCCTGGACGGCGGCGCGCAGGAACAGCTCCCACTGCGTCTTGAACCCGTCGTCGACGACCTGGTTGTCCGGCAGGTCCGACCACATCGCCAGGTAGTCCAGGGGGGCGGGCAGGTCGGGGGTCCACACCGGCATCGGGGTGGAGACCCTGTGCTGGACGGCGCAGTTGCGCAGGCCCGCGACCGCGCTGCCGTGCGTGCCGTCGACCTGCAGTTCGAGGAGCTCGCAGCGGCCGACGAGGACCGGCTCCGGGTAGAGGAGCGTGCCGTCGTCGAGCGGGAGGCCGCCCTGGTCGCGGATGGCGAGCAGGGAACGCACGAGGTGCTGCCGGCACCCCATCCGGCCGGTGACCCCGTTCAGGGCAATGGTGAAGACCTTGCGCGCTATGGACCAGCCTTCCACATTATGGGACAGTGCGGGGGTTGAGAGGGGTTGTGTCAGGAGAAAGCCTTCCCGAGAATGAATTTACTTACCCGTAACGGTGAAACAGAAGTGAGGACTCTCCGGGATTGGCATCCTCCCCGCCTAGGCGGGGATTTCAACTCATGCCGGAAGGAGCACGGGTTGGGGTTCGCGGTCCACTGGCCGCCTAGCGGCGTCGCCTCCCCGCGCTTTCACGGCGTGCCCCGCCGCGATGTTCCGTGAGCTGCCGGCAACGCTCGGCGCACCTGGGCATCTTCCCCCGCCACGGTCGCCGCTCGTTCTCCCGCTCGACGCGCAAGTTCCAGACATACCGGGCGCCCGAGCAGTGCCGCAACAGGATCAATTCCTGTTCACGGGTGAGTCCAAGACGGCATACGGGCATGCGAACATTATACCGAGAGCTACAAACAGGTGATATCTATGTCCAATTCTCTGCCCAAGATTCCGGTGACACCATGAGCGAAGCGGCAATTCCGTACTCGGAAACCAAGGCACCTGAATCGCCGGACCGGCTGCATCGCGGCGCGCTCAGTCTCGTCGACATCTCCGCCTCGACGATGGCGAACATCGGCCCCGCGTACAGCTTCTACTTCAGCGCCGGCTTCCTGTTCCTCACCGCGGGGATCGCCGCGCCGCTGACGATCATCGTGGCGGGCATCGCGATCGCACTGCTCGGCAACACGCTGTCGCAGTTCTCCCGGGCGCACCCGTCGACCGGCGGGTTCATCTCCTTCGTCGGCAAGACGTTCGGCGGCACCAGTGCGGTGACCACCGCACTGCTGTGCGGCGCGGGCTACATCATCGCGATCTCCTCGGTGCTCGCGATCTGCGGCGGCTACCTGTCGATGATGCTGCAGTACTACTTCAACGTCGACATCCCGTGGGTCTACT
>DAHWEX010000254.1 GCA_027326205.1 Actinomycetota bacterium | reverse complement strand
CCGCCGCGGTCGCGGCCGCCGAGCCCGAGGATGACGGCCCGGACAGCGAGGGCAACGACGACGGCCGCGACCTGGCGCTGCTCGCCCCGCCGGCCCCGGAGACGGTCGCCGCGGCGACCGTCGCCCCGCCGCACGGCGAGGACGCGCGCCCGCTCCCGGGTCGGCCCGGCCTGGCCGGACGCCTCACCGCGGGGGCCGACGCGGAGTTCGGACCGCTCGGCGGCCCGGCCCCCGTGTCCGGTGGCCTGCTGCCGCAAGAGGCACCACGCAACGCGTTCCGGCGTCCCGCCCAGGGCCAGTCGCAGGCTCCGCTGCTCGGCAGCCGGTTCGGCGTCCCTCCGGAGGCCGTGCCGCACGCATCGGCCTCGATGCCGGGTGGTGGTGCGCCGTTCATCCCCGGCTTCGACACCGACCCGCTCGCCGAGCGCGAGCCGCGCCAGGGCAGCGGCCTGATCGACCCGGATGAGCCCACCGAGGGCATCCGCCTGCTCCAGTAAGCTCCGGGCGACCCCGGACGTCCCTCCGCCCCGTCCGGTTCGCGAAGCCGCGACCGGACAGGCCCGCCCGGACGAACGAGAAGCGACCCGTGCCAGGTAAAACCACGGCCCGTTCGGTGACATTGCCGATCTCACCGAACGGGCCCTGGTTTCACGCGGCACGCGCGGTCATGCGCGCGTAGCCGGGTCCGCGAGGGTGTCCAGGCGCTTGAGGATGACGCCCTCGCGCAGCGCCCACGGGCAGATCTCCAGTTGCGAGACGCCCATGAGGTCCATCACCGCGTCCGCGATGACCGCTCCGGCGAGCATCTGCGCCGCCCGCCCCTCGGAAACGCCGGGAAGCCTGGCGCGCTCGGCGTTGTCCATCGCGGCGAGTCGTTCGGCCCACTGGCCCACGTCGGTGTGCTTGAGGAACCGCCGGACGTAGAAGCCCTCGCCCGACGGCGCCGCCCCGGCGATCCTGGCGAGTTGCCGGAAGGTCTTCGAGGTGCCGACCGCGTGGTCGGCGACACCGCCCCGGCGCAGTCCGCCGGCCAGCCGGGCGATCTCCGCGCGCACGTGCTTGCGCAGCGCGCGCACCTCGTACGGCGGCGGCGGGTCGGCCGTGAACCAGTCCCTGGTCAGCCGCCCGGCGCCGAGCGGCAGCGACATCACGGCCTCGGGTTCCTCGTCCAGCCCGGCGGCGATCTCCAGCGAGCCGCCGCCGATGTCGACCACCAGCAGCCGCCCGGACGACCAGCCGAACCAGCGCCGCGCGGCGAGGAAGGTCAGCCGCGCCTCGTTCTCGCCGGACAGGACCCGGATCTGGGCGCCGGTTCGCTCCTGGATCCGGCTGAGCACGTCATCGCCGTTGACCGCGTCGCGGACGGCGGAGGTGGCGAAGCCGAGAAAGTCCTCGACGCCCTTGTCCTCCGCGATCTGCAGCGATTCGGCCACCACCTCGGTCAGCCGCTCCTCGCCGGCCTCGGACAGCCGGTTGCCGCTCTCCAGGTGAGCGGCGAGCGAAAGCTCGACCTTGTGCGAGAACGCCGGAAGCGGCCGCGCCCCCGGGTGAGCGTCGACAACTAGCATGTGGACGGTGTTCGAGCCGACGTCCAGTACCCCCAAGCGCATGACTCAGACCGTACCCTTCCATCGCCCGTCATCCCGTGACGCACCAGGTCACTTGTACCGTACCCGGTCATGAGACTCCGGCACCTGCTCCCTGATACCCGGGGCCGCATCGGGTAGCGTCGGCCCATGCGCAACGGAGAAGTCTCCTACTGGTGGCGGGCGCTTGGCGGCTTTCCCGCCCGGCGCCCCTCGCTGCCGGGGCCGGCCGAAGCCGACGTTTGCATCGTCGGCGGCGGCTATACCGGCCTGTGGACCGCCTACTACCTCGCCGGGCTGCGCCCGGGCCTGCGGATCGTGGTGCTCGAGGCGGCGTTCGCCGGGTATGGGGCCTCCGGGCGCAACGGGGGCTGGGTGACCGCGGAACTGCCGGGGTCGCGGGCCAGGAACGCACGCGCCGCGGGCGGGGCCTCCGGGGTGCGGGACCTCGAGTCCGCCCTGCGGGCGACCGTGGACGAGGTGGGCCGGGTATGCGCGGCCGAGTCGATCGACTGCGACTTCGTCAAGGGCGGCCGGCTGTCGGTCGCGACCACGCCGTCCCAGCTCGCGCGGCTGCGGGGCAGCCTCGCCGCGCACCGGTCGTGGGGGGACGGCGCCGATGTGTACCAGTACCTGACCCGGGACGAGACGCTGGCGCGGGTCAACGTGGCCGGCGCCCTCGGCGGCCTGTACGCGCCGGCCAGCGCCCGGGTGCAGCCGGCCGCGCTAGCCGCCGGGCTCGCCCGGGCGGCCGAGCGGCGCGGGGTGGAGATCTACGAGGCGACGCCCGTGTCGGAGATCCGGCCCGCCGCCTACGGCGAAGGTCCCGGAGCGGTCGCCTGCACCAAGTTCGGCGACGTGCGCGCGCGGTCCGTGCTGCGCTGCACCGAGGGGTACACCGCGACGCTGCCGGGACTGCGGCGGGCGCTGCTGCCGATGAGCAGCCACATGGTGGTGACCGAGCCGCTTTCCGCCGGCGCCTGGGCGGAGATCGGCTGGAACGGCTGCGAGACACTGGGCGACGAGGCGCACGCGTACATGTACGCGCAGCGGACCGCGGACGGCCGGATCGCGCTCGGCGGGCGCGGGGTCCCGTACCGGTTCGGCTCGGCGGTGGACCATCTCGGGCAGACGGACGCCTCGACCGTGGCGGCGCTCACCCGGGTGCTGCGGCGGATGTTTCCCGCCGCCGCTTCCGCCGCGATCCAGCACGCGTGGTGCGGCGTGCTCGGCGTGCCCCGCGACTGGTGCGCGACGGTCACGTACTCGGCCGCGGCGGGCCTGGGCTGGGCGGGCGGCTACACCGGGCACGGGGTCGCCGCGGCGAACCTCGCGGGGCGCACGCTCGCGGGCCTGGTGACCGGGGAGACCTCGCCGCTGACCGAACTACCCTGGGTCGGGCACCACAGCCGGACGTGGGAGCCGGAGCCCGCCCGCTGGACGGGCGTGCACGGGCTCTACGGGCTCTACCGGCTGGCGGACCGGCTTGAGTCCGACCCGGCCGCCGGCTCCCGCGTCCGCCTGGGCGAGGCCCTCGGTCGCGCCGGCGACATGATCTCCGGTATTCCGCACTAAAGCCCCTTTGAACGACGCTCCTCGTAGGCTGGGCGCATGGCTGGCACAGGTGAGAACGACGGGCCCTCGGGGCCCGAGGTCGCTGAGGGAATCCAGTCGCTGCACCACCGGATCGACGAGCTTCATCGCCTGGTCGCGCAGCGGCTCGAGGCCGAGGGGGTGCAGGCAGGGGCCTGGCTGCACTCCGCCGCGGGGGTGGTGCACCAACGGCCGTCACGGCCGGCCTGGCGGCGCAGGACCCAGGGCGAGCGGCGCTGGCCGGTGGCGATCACCACCGCGCTGGGCATCACCCTCCAGGTATTCGTGCCCGACAAGCTGACCCTCGTCAGCCCGACGTGGATCCTGCCCGCCGCGCAGGGCGCGCTGCTCGTCGTGCTCGTCACCGTCAACCCGAAGCGGATCGACCGCCAGTCCCGGGCCATGCGGATGCTCAGCCTCGCCCTCGCGGCCCTGCTCAGCCTGGCCAACGGCTGGTCGGTGGCCAGGCTCGCCATCGACATCACCCGGGGTAGCGGGACCATCGGGCAGAAGGCAGGGCCGCTGCTGATCACCGGGGCGGTCATCTGGCTGACGAACGTGATCGCCTTCGCGCTGTGGTACTGGGAGTTCGACCGCGGCGGCCCGGTGTCCCGGGCGCTCAACCTCAAGGACCGGTACCCGGACTTCCAGTACCCGCAGATGGTCCTCCCGCCGGAACTGGTCCCGGCGGACTGGGAGCCCGGCTTCATCGACTACCTGTACCTGGCGTTCACCAGCGCCACGGCGTTCAGCCCGACGGACGTCATGCCGCTGTCCCGCTGGGCGAAGGTGGCGATGACCGTGCAGTCGGTCATCTCGCTGGTGACCGTCGCCCTGGTGGTGTCACGCGCGGTCAACATCTTCCCGTGACCGGCCGGCCGCGGCTTTCGCTGCGCGGCCCGCGGGCGTAACGTGCATGCCATGCTGCTGCCCACGTCACTTGTTGGAAGCTATCCACAGCCGGATTGGCTCATCGACCGCGCCAAGCTGGCCGGCCGGTTCCCGCCCCGGGTCCGCGCCCGCGAGCTATGGCGCGTGGCGCCCGAGTTCCTCCAGGAGGCCCAGGCCGACGCGACGCTGCTGGCGATCCGCGCGCAGGAGGACGCCGGACTCGACATCATCACCGACGGCGAGATCCGCAGGGAGAGCTACTCGAACCGGTTCGCGACCGCGCTTGAGGGCGTGGACACTGACAACCCGGGCACGGCACTCGACCGGAGCGGGCACCCGAACCCGGTGCCCCGGATCACCGGCCCGGTCCGGCGCAGGCACCCGGTCGAGGTCGCGGACGTGGAGTTCCTGCGGGCCAGTACCTCGCACACGATCAAGATCACCGTGCCGGGGCCGTTCACGATGTCCCAGCAGGCCCAGGACGACTACTACGGGTCGCGCGAGGCGCTCGCCTTCGGCTACGCCGAGGCGGTGAACGAGGAGATCAGGGACCTGTTCGCGGCGGGCGCCGACATCGTGCAGCTCGACGAGCCATACCTGCAGGCCCGGGCCGCCGAGGCCGCGAAGTACGGTGTCAAGGTCGTCAACCGGGCGCTCGACGGCGTCCGCGAGCTCGGCACGACCGCGCTGCACCTGTGCTTCGGGTACGCGGCGATCATTCACGAGCGGCCGTCCGGGTACTCGTTCCTGCCCGAGCTGGCGGCGTGCGACGTGGACCAGGTCTCCGTCGAGACCGCGCAGTCGAACCTGGACTGCTCCGCGCTGTCCGCGCTGGAGGACAAGACGGTCATCCTCGGGGTGATCGACCTGTCGGATCCGGCGGTGGAGACCCCGGAGGTCGTCGCGGAGCGGGTGCGCCGGGCACTGCCGTACGTGCCGCCGTCGCGGCTCGTGATCGCCACGGACTGCGGCATGAAGTACATACCGCGCGCCACCGCGAACGGGAAGATGGCCGCGATGGCCGCCGCCGCCGCACAGCTCCGGGCGGAACTGGGCTAGCCCGCCTATTCGTCGCGGGGCTGCTGGAAAAGGCCGGTCGCGGGCCTGCGCTGCGCCCCGGGAATCCGCGGCATCGAGCCGGTGGCCCGGGGCTGCGCGCCGGTGGCCCGGGGCTGCGCGCCCGTGGCCCGGGGCTGCGCGCCGGTGGCGCGGGGCATCGAGCCGGTGGCGCGCGGCTGCGCGCCGGTGGCCATGGAGAAGGTGCCGGTGTTGCGCAGCGCCCGCGAGGCGCCGGTGACCCGCGTCGTGTCCACCGGCCTGGTGCCGGCCGGGCGGGACAGCACGGTGCCGACGAGTTCCTCGTCGTCGCGCTGCCGGTCACCCCGCTGCCGGTCGTCGCGTTCCCGCCGCGGTTCGCCGTCCGCTTGCGCTGACATGGCGGTGAGGTAGTCGTCCACGTCGCGGGTGAACTCCTCCGCCTCCGCCTGGCGACGCAGCCGCCAGCGCGACGGGATGAACAGCGGGAAGACCATCACGGCGCCGGCGGCGCCGAGGACGCCGTTGAAGAGCAGCGCCTCCCAGCCGGCCCCGAAGGAATGCGAGCGCAGCGGGATGAGCGCCACCGCCTGCCGCACGCTCACCAGGTAAAGCGCCGTCCACGCGAGCAGCAGCAGTCCGGGCAGCCCGGTCGCGAGCGGCGAGAACCAGGGCACGATCGCGAGCACGCCCGCCAGCACCGCGGCGCACACCAGGACCGAGAGCGCGAGCAGCACGGTGCTGCTGGACAGCAGCGATCCGCCTCCGGCCGGCAGCGAACTCACCTGACCCGGCGGTACCGGAAGCTTGAGTAGCTGGAGGTAGCCCCATGCGCCGCCGAAGAACATGACGAGCGTCATGCCGACGGCTATGGCCGTCCCGTACAGATGTCGCACGCTCTCACCTTCGTTGATAGCCCCCGCCCATGGTCACGGATTCATAACCGCGACCGATGTCCGTTACGTTACATGCGGTGGTCCGTGTGATGGGTGCGCTTCGGGTATCTCAGGCCGTTGCGAGGTTCCGGTGGTGTCCCGGCCGCCTATGGACGGACCGGGCCGCCTGGCTATGGGGCCCCCGGCGGGCGGCGGCGGCAGAGTTAACGGTCCCGACACGGGACGCCGCCGCCGACACCACGCGCCGCAGGCGGTGAGCGGATAGCATCGCCTCGATGGATGACAACTCCCGGCAGCGTTCCAGACTGCCGATGCGGGCGAGGGTCGCGGCCACGGTCGGCGGCGCGGCCGCCACCGTTTCCCGTCTTGCCGGGAAGGGCGACGGGTCGGTCATCGGCGGCATCATCGGCCTGCGCCTGGCTCCCGACCTGCTGTCCCTGCTGGCCGAGGGACGCCAGGTGGTGCTCGTCACCGGCACCAACGGCAATACCACGACCACGAAGCTCATCACCGCCGCGCTCGCTCCGCTCGGCGGCGAGGTCGCCTCGAACATCTACGGGGCGAACATGGAGGCCGGGCTCACGTCCGCGCTCAGCCGCGCCCCCGACGCGCGGTTCGCGGTCCTGGAGACGGACGAGAAGTACATCCCGGCGATGGTCAAGGCGACCAAGCCCAAGGTCGTCGTGCTGCTGAACCTCAGCCGGGACCAGATGGACCGGGCGGCGGAGATCTGGCTGCTGGCCCGCCGCTGGCGGGAGGCGCTCGAGAACGCCCCGGGCTGCCGGGTGGTGGCGAACGCCGACGACCCGCTGATCGCCTGGGCGGCGGGTTCGGCGCAGAGCGTCACCTGGGTGGCGGCCGGCCAGAAATGGCGCGAGGACTCCTGGTGCTGCCCGCACTGCGGCGCCCACCTGCAGCGGGCCGGCGACGACTGGTCCTGCAAGGAATGCGGTCTGCGGCGGCCGCCGGTGAGCTGGATGCTCTACGACGACGAGGTGATCGACCCCCTGGGCCGGTCCACCAGGCTCGACCTCGCGCTGCCGGGCCGGGCCAACAAGTCCAACGCGGTCATCGCGCTCGCGGTGGCCGAGGCGTTCGGCGTGCACACCGCGCAGGCGCTCCGCGAACTGCGCACGGTCACCTCCGTGGCCGGCCGGTACACGCAGGTGCAGCGGCGCGGCTGCGACATCCGGCTGCTGCTGGCCAAGAACCCGGCGGGCTGGCTTGAGGCGCTGGACGTGATGGCCCCGGCGCCGGCCCCGATCCTGCTGTCGGTCAACGCCCAGGGCCCCGACGGCCGGGACACCTCATGGCTGTGGGACGTGGACTTCCGGCGGCTGCGAGGCCGGCACGTCCTGGTCGGCGGCGAGCGCAGGCTCGACCTCGCCGTCCGCCTCGAGGCCGACGAGGTCGCCTTCAAGCTCGTGAACGACATCGACGAGGCGGTCGGGGCGGCCCTGACCGTGGCGCCCAGCCTCGAGGTGCTGGCGAACTACACCGCGTTCCAGCAGTACCGCGTCGCCCTCGGGAGGGTCCAGTGAACGCTAACCGGTCGCTCCGGCTGGTCTGGGTCTACCCCGACCTGCTCAGCACCTACGGCGACCGTGGCAATGCCCTCGTCCTTGAGCGGCGCGCCAAGCTGCGCGGCATCCCGGTCGAGACCGTCTCGGTCGACTCCGACCAGCCGGTGCCGAGCGACGGCGACATCTACCTGCTCGGCGGCGGCGAGGACCTGCCGCAGACGCTGGCGACCAAGCGACTGCTGGCCGACGGCGGCCTGCACGCCGCCGCGCGCAACGGCGCGGTGGTCTTCGCGGTCTGCGCCGGGTACCAGATGCTCGGCACGGAGTTCGGCGGCGCGGACGGCGCGCCCGTGCCGGGACTCGGGCTGCTCGACATGCGCAGCGGCCGGGGGGAGCGGCGCGCGGTCGGCGAGATCGTCGCCGA